>CAUHML010000111.1 GCA_959606905.1 uncultured Bacteroides sp.
ATTTCTTCCAATACTTTCCCGGCTGTTGTTTCTTCGTGTGGATAACGATTCTTTCAGAGGTCAATTCACCCGTCAGTGTTTCCCCGTTGGGTGCTATGTCTATTCCGAAAGCCTTGCAGTCCCGGTAGAGAATGTTTCCTATGTCGGTAGTTACTATCATACTATCAAATATTGGACGTTTTCGTCATATTCGAGAAATACGTGACAAACCAAATCTCCAAGTTGAACCGTTCCGGCAAATCTTTTTCCAGCCAAATCTGCATCTGATACGTGTTGCCCCGTTCCGTACATATAAATATTCACAAAGCACAATTCTTTCTGATATTCATCTACAATAGCCCACAAGCAAACAGTATCTCGTTGTACTTGAACAGACAATATCTTCGACCCGATAGGTAGACATAGTTTTGAATGGTCTGCAACAATCAATTCATACTTGAATATTCTTTTCATTTTTCAAATTCTTCTTTTAATCGTTTCTCCGCATGAAGAGCGGCACCACTTAAAACATCATACCCTTTAGATTCTACGAATGATGCGTATTCCGCTTCGTTTTTCAGTGTCAAACCGTCTTTATCGACATCGTAATCATTGGACGTTCTCAAAGTGAGTGTGTGGTCTTGATAATCGCCATGTTCCTCCGCGTACTTCACGGCTTCATCGCCTACATCAATCATCTTCTTTTCGACCTCCCATTCTCCTTCATCGAAAAAGGAGTCGACATCTGAAAAATCGAAATCTACATCCATAATTCCGAGTAGTTAAAGTAGTTTGTACTCTTCACTGTATAAACCTCGCCTTGACCTCTTACGTCATCACCATCCATGCAACGGACTTCATCGCCTGCCTTGACAGTGATTCTCTTCTCGCACACCACATGGAAATTCGGACGATATACCTCGCCATTGGTTGATTTAAACTCTTTGGTAGTGTTATCGTCGCAGCGACACTTACATACCTCCTGCCAGTATTCACCACCTGTTCCGGGAATCGGACGCCCAAACTCATCCTTATCCAGCGGTGTAATCACCTTTACTTGCAATATGTGTGGAGCGAATATCATAAAAAAGTCACTTTAGGTTTGTTACTTAATTCGTTTTTCAATCCGTACATCTTGCAGAGAAAAGAGTAATACTGCTTTATCCCTTCAAGATTCCAAGACATAGAGAAACCGCTTTCACTGATTGAAGTGGCACGAAGCAATAGAGAGGGGATGAACTTCGCAATTGCCACCGACACAAGACCGTAGCAATCCTCGTTCATCTCATCCTCTCCGCTTATCTTCGAGTTCAGACACATATCCAAAAGGTCAGCTTCCGACAATTGAATGCCGAAGGTCTGGAACTTCTGTTGTATGTAGCCGTTTACCGTCATCACTCGATACCTAATGCTTCTTTCAAAGCGGAAGTCTTTTCTTCGTCCAGTTCTCCTGCTTTAGAAAGAAGTGTTCCCTCTCTCATATTTGCAGTTACAGAGACACCGATAGACTCCAATGCTTCTACAACGTCTTTCTTTTCAAACTCCTGTTCGAAGAGAAAAATCCCCTTAGAGGCTTTCTTCTCTTCAATAACTTCGGCAAGTTTGCGTTCCGAAAGGTCTTTCACGCGGGTTTCGTCTTCAAAATCGAGGATTGTACCCGGATTGTACACTTCGCCAGTAAACTTGTCGCGGAAAATATCAATCACTTTAATCTTCATAAAATCCTCCTTATCCCTCCGGGACAGCGTTCATGGTTGATAAATCGAAATTCACAATCTTGTTCGGAGCGGTAAACTCAGGAATCCATTCAGCGGTGTATTCCATGTATCTACCTTCTTCGTCACGATAGTTACATACAGACATCTGGCCTTCAGAAGTATTGTAAGAACGTCCCGGAACGGGATCAGTCATTACATACGGCTTATGGTGGCGCATCTTCATCACCTTATCGGTACGCAACAGAGTGATACGGTCATCTGGATAAATCTGTACGTTCTCGCCTGCCTGATTTTCTACATAATCTTCCTTGATTTCAATTGCCGGAAGACCGATACCTGTAAATACGCTGGATGCCATTTGGTCTGTAACCAATCCGGCATTAACCATAAACTCACGCTCACCAAGAATCATCTTGAACTTATCCCCGAACTCGGAAGCACCTACAATGTTCTTCATAAACGTACCACGAGACATAATCATCTTGGAGAACACACCGTATTTGGCTTTCAATTTCTGAATCTCCTGCTGCAAGTAAGAGATAAATACATTCTTTGCTGAAGCATCAGGAGTAAGGAAGTGGAACGGTAACTCGATGTCCAACAATTCGATGTTTTCCTTATTATCGGCCAAATGAACCTGCGCCTTACCAGTCATCAACAATTCGGGAACGATAATATCCATACGCTTGTGCGGAGCAAGCAGGATTTGGCGGTAATCATCAACGATAAAATCAATGATTTCTTGCAAGATTGTACGCTGGTCGGCAGTATTGGCGGCATTGAACTTGTCGATGATGTCTTGCAATTGTGACAGACGTTCAATATCCATCTGATAACGGTCGCCCAAATAGGCGATTTCAGTATAACCGCTTCCGAGTGAGCGTCTTTCACGAATGGGCTTCTGGTCATTCTTGCCAAGAATGGAACCAGCAACAACGCCTGTAACTGTTCCCAAATAAGTTTTGAAAACACGCTGCTTGGTTTCCAAGAAATCACCGTATTGCTTCCAATAGATTGTATCCAATCTCAATTGGAGAACACGGTCAATAATCGCTTGGACGATATTAGGGTCTGTGAATAAAGTCTGTATAGTCAAATTCATAACTCTACTTTTTTATTATTAATACTCAAACTGAAAACGGGAAGTCAATCCGACCTTATCCAGTTCATGAACAGGAAGAATCAGCTTATTTTCCTTTACCTCATAAGCCTGCATCAGGAGAGTACAGAGAACAGCTCCGTCACTTTCAACTTTCTTCGCATCGTAAAGAACGAAGTTAGCAGTGTTCTTCTTCACTGTACCACCCACTGCGGTAGCCTCAAAAAGAACCGCATCCTTAGCGATATTTTCTCCGAAAGCCGCTTTGATGGTTAATACATCGTAGGCTTTATTGGACTTGTCAATAGATGCTACTTCCGCACCTTTCTTTCCGCTTCCGATAAACATGCCCACATAAGCCAGAGAATCCTTTGCTATCTTGATAGACAAAGCGGTTTCTCCGGTGGCGTATGCTTCAATAACTCTCACATTACGGACGGGAACGAGTGTCCGTTTCTTCAAGTCCGCTTGTACCGGGGTGAATACAGGAAGAGTAGAACCTACTACGAGGTTGGTAATATCCAACTTCCAAGGACCGCTCTTTCTGACACCTGTTTCAACACGGTAAAACTCTTCCGGCTTGTATTCCGGGGTTAAGTTATACTTAGTACCTGCTGCCATAAATTTTACTTTTTAGATTCAACAATTTCTTTTGTTCCTTCCGAAATCATACCTGCGATAGATTCGTTTTCTTTCTCAATCTTCGTTTCTGCTGATTCGGGAGGGGTTACGCCTTTGAAGCCGTCATTTGCGAACTCCTGTTTCAAGTCCTTGAAATAAACATCCAAGTCCTCATCGTCCTTGATGGCACACCTCTTGGCGTAGTTTTCGGGAATACCATACTCCTTTGCCTTTGCCATAATCTGCTCCTGTCGAGTAGCCTGTAATTTTTCTTGCTTTAAAGCGGAAAGTTCAGTCGAAAGATTCTTATTTGAATCAATCAAAGCTTGTGCCCATGCAGGTACATCATCTTTCTTGTCTTCTGGCTTCGGATTTGGGTTAGGATTGGGATTCTCGATTGGCTTACCGTCTTTAAGGTTATGCTTCTTCTCGTAGTTCTGAACAGAAGTACGGGTAGCATCCCCTGCACGAAAATCACCATAAGAATTTAACACGTCCGAAAAGCTAATACCCTCAACAATAGAGTTTACCTTTGTCTCGTCCATTACACCCTCTGCCTTTTTAGTGGCAATTCGGGTGAGAATAGCAGCATCCACCCCAGTAAACTTGGTTTGGAGGCCCGCTAAGATTTGTTCTAAAATTGTCATACTGTATGAATTAAAATTTGAGCTTCAATTTGCAGAAGTAAAAATACCACCAATACAGATGATTAGTAAATATTTAAGCTTCCTATTCACGACAATAGAACCATTGTCGTGAATACGGTATAGAAGTAGGAAGTAAGTAAGTGGAAGGGAAATAATTAGATGGTGTAGAATTCACCAAGAAGAGATTGTGAAGAAATAGAATAAAAAAAGCCGTGAACCAATAAAGGAACACGGCTACATTTTGAATTTATAAAAACTTATCTTTGAGACATTAGATACAATTCATCATAAATAACTTCCAGTTTTGAAGTATCAATATAAAACTGGGTTGCATTTTTAGGAAGTCCAAAGCCATCATCATTGCATCCTATAGGATTCCAAATGCAAGAAACACTATCCTCTGAAACTTTCTTTCCGAATTTATTATCTCTAATAAATTCCCATATCATCCGACCAAGTCTATCATTCTTTGTTTTAGACATCAACCCATCTGCCCTCTGATTCTTCCTTATATAAAGGATAAAATCATCATTACCAATCTTTATTTCACTCATAGTATCAAAATGAAATTTATACTTAGTATTATATTTTTCTGTTTAAAATCCAAGCATTGCAGCTGGAGGAATATTCAACACCCGACAAAGAAGTCTTGCTATCTTCAATGTTGGCTCCGAACGTCCAGAAAGATAGTCATTAACACGTGAAGGGCTTATTCCGATCTCACCGGCAAGTTGTTTCTGCGTCATCCCCTTTTCCTCAAGAGATAATTCTATTAATTTCGCAACGGTCGGCTTTTCTATCGGATAATGCTCCTTCTCGTAAGCAATCACTATATCGGACATAACAGTGAGCTCCACTGCATTCTTATCGTTTGCAGGGGTGTTGTCATCAACCAATGGCAAAAGTTCCTCTATTCTCGCCAGTGCAAATTCATATTGTTCTTTCGTTACTTTATTCATATCCTATATCTTAAATGGTTGAACAATCTATTTTATCATAATCTTTATGAGTACCAACCCAGCGAATGAAGACGTACCCAATTGTAAACTTAACAACGACAACCAACCGATAGTTGTTGCCTCTGATATTGAAAACGTAGTGTTGGTTGCCTACATAGTCAGCAGAAAGAAAATCAACCTTTATATCAGACAAATTTTTCCATTCGGCTTTTTCTGTTATATCATACCAACGCTCTAAGGCTATGCGTGAATCTTCATAACCTTTGGTTTCATAGAAATCTTTCAGCTTTTTATGTGATACTATTCTCATACGTTGTTCATTTGATACAAAAGTACTAAATAATTTTGAATTATAAAACTATTATAGCATAAATATTTTATAATATCGAATTATGCACAATAAAAAAGCGGGACTGAAAAGCTCCGCTATCTATTCACAATTAACCAAAAGTCATTCTTTTGTAGCAGGAATCACCTTTTCATTTTTCAAACTCTGTTCTTCCTCGATTTCTTTCAACTCTTCATCAATTCTATCAGCATTTCCAGCAAACATTACCCCATGTCGTTGCGACCATACACCACCTGACACAGCCTTTACAGCTACATTGACTTTATCTTCTAAATTATCAAGGCGATACGGAACAACTTCTGTACTAATATCTATCGTTTCAGATGCTTTGTTAAATTCAGATGGATTTATAGAACCTAAAGCAGAGACTATGAAGTTCACACGCCTTTGCAAGAACTCACCTATCACCTCGGCATGATTTTGAACTTGCAAATGTGTCGAAAGAAACACATAATCAAAAGCTACTCCCGACAAGGCATTTCCAGCACCACTCAACTTTTCAAAACTGATTTGTGGTGTATTTGTCATAGAATATGCTTTATCAAATAAAGTATTCATTTCAAGTTCCACAGTTGTAGGCACCTGATTCCACGTCAAGTATTGAGCATCCGCACCATCTTCCAATTTGACTATCCTATCTTTTGTTTTGCCAGCAAATCCGGCTACACTACCGACTAATTTCAGCAACGGGAAGAAATGATAGTCAATACAATCGGCATAGTTGGATAACAGTTTCTCCAACCGGACACGGAAAGTCTTTATCTTTTTGCAATAAGGTTCAGGACGATAAGCGTAGAGAACCGGTAACTTAGGGAAGCCATGAGCGAAAGACATTCTTTCCTCATACCCCTTAGCCAAATCCCACTGATAGACCATCTTGTCTGTGATAGTCATAAAGCAAGTTGTCTCCGAATCATCCATGAGCCTCTTCTTGTACTCACGGGAGAAAGCAATCATTTTACCTTCATCATTGAAGAATGGATAGAGTTTATCCCCACGGAACGGAGACCATAATACGCTTTTCAGCTTCTTGGTAGGTTTTACCTTGCCTCCGAATGTAGTCTTTACTTTCTTCCAGAACTTCGCCCAGAACGAATCATCATCGGTTACGTACCAATATTCCGCTACTTCCTGCTCAGATAACCAGGCACGAACAATCTTCTTGTTCTGATATTTGATTTTATTAGACTTGAATACTGCCTTTACCGCATCCAGCAGCTTCTTTTCATCATCATCAGTCGGAGTGCAATCCATAGACGGTTCTGTGCCGACCGTGAAAGCAGTTTGAATGTTCACTATATCTTGTTCCAATGGAATAGAAATACGGTTCACCGGTTCAGTCTTATACTTTGCTTCGATTTCATAAGTCTTACCAGTTTTTTCATCGAAAACTTTTTCGGATTCCTTATCAAGTACTTTTCTGTCCGGATACTTTTCTTTATCCACAATGATTTCGTGGCGTTCCGGATTCCAATCATCCCAAAGTTTGCAACGGTCGGGAAGTTCAGTCTTCCTACCTTTCTTCAGATAGTTTATCTTCTGCCCGATGTCAGGCAATGCTAATATTTCTTCTAAATTCAATGGCATAGCTTATATTTTTAGTGTGTGAATATTCCAGTTAAATCTTTCGGCTTCTGAATCTTACCAAGAAGCTCACCCAATACATAGTAACGTACAGCATCTATTCCGTGATTGTCATGGTCTTCCGGTTCGTTGATATAGTTCCCATCCTTATCCTTTGCCCAGACATAATTTCTGTACTCCCTTTGAAGGTTATAAGAACGCTTGGTTATGTAAATATCCATTCCCTGCATCTTGTCAATACCGGCATTGATAGAGCCTTGCCCTTTCTCTACCGGGTAAATCTTGATACCTCCGTTATGGATTTCCTGAATAAGTCGTGGGTCTGCACTGTCAGCTATCACCTTTAGATTCCACGGACGGAGAGTCTTAATTATATCCCCAGATAGTAAACCTGTACGGTAATCCATTTCGTCCAAATATAGTGCATTGTCTATGATTCCACATCGGATAGCTGCTGTAGGGTCGTTAGTATAACCAAAATCCAGCCCAATTCCGACCCTCTTACACCACATCGGGAACTCATCCACAATACCCCACTTCTTGAACACAGCACCTTCCGCCACGTCTGCCCAACGGCCGATAACCACATGAGCATACTTTTCAGGATTACTCACCTTCATATCTTCCACCTCTTTCAGGAACTCAGGAGAAAGGTTATCCAAGTTATCAAAATACGTAGTATGGATATGGAGCACATTCGGATGAGTGGAAATCTGAACCTGCACACCGTCAATCTCTACCAGCTTGTGAGTTTTCTCAATGTATTTCTTGTAGATGAAGTGATTGGAATCGCATGGGTTCATTATAATGATAATTCGGTTCTGAATACCCTTCTTGCGAATGGAGAGCATTATCTTGTCGAACTCATCTTCGCTTGTCCACTCTTCCGCTTCATCGCAGACAAAAGTCGTAATGCCTTGAATGGATTTCAGTTTTGCTGTCTGGTTTCCGGAAGAAGTCTTGATACCCCGGAACATGATACGGCTCTTAGTCATCTTATTGACTATGTCCGTCTTTGTGGTCTTGAAATATTTCGTGGTACCGTCCAAATCTATCTTCTCCATCATTTCGGGGATGATAGACATACCGGCAGAAACCATCGTGTAACGGGTGTAAAGAATCTGATGAACTATTTTCTCTACGGGAGTCATTTCAAAAGTCAACCGCTCAATAAAGGTAGAAGCATTGAAAGACTTTCCCGAACCACGCCCACCGGTAATAAGAATTATAAATTTTTCCTTATCCTTGTATAATGGATGGTAAATTTCTTGAGGTACTATCATTTCAGCTTGTCTTTAATCCAAGAATCAATGTTGATACCGTGTTCTATGTCTGTTGGAATATCAGCATCTTCATCCTGTTTGCGTTCAACCTTTCTCCAGTCCTCATCGTAATGGTATAGCCAAGTCATTTGAGCACTCAAATTGGGAGCTAGCTCACCTTCTACAACTTGTACTTCTTCTTCGCCTGTCAGATCGCCATCTCTATCCCGTAACTTCCGAACTGTGGTATTCTTAGTTTTTATGCCACCAAGAGCCATTGCAAGAAATTTGGCGCGCACAAGGGAGTTTATCGCACAACGCGCACGTGAGAGGACATCACTTAATTCACTGTATGCGCTTTTCTTTTCGCTAAATTTTTGCGGTGACAGTCCAATGGCATAGGCAATTTCCTTATCAGTGAATCCCTTTTTGGCATACGATTCCACGAGAGAAAGAAAGTCCTCGCTTGTATAATCAAACTTTGGCTTTCTTCCTCCTTTACCTTTTCTATTTTGAGATTCACTATTGCTCATATTACTTCTTTAATTTTCCACATTTCTCACATTGTTCATACCTGAACTCAGAGAACATCACACTACCTTTCCAAACATAATGATGAACACAAAACAGGTTTTGCTTTAGAACATTCCTTATCCAAAGTATAAAATCGCCAATCATAATTTTAACCGTTATTGTTACCCATATATACACGGCGAGAAATTGGCTTGTTTCCATAGACATCAACTCCTCTTTTTGAGAAATAGCTATCTATTTTCTCAGCATATCTTCCCATTATGGATTTCGTTCTATCCCTTATGTTTCTTTGTCTTGCAGAACCTAACCCGTATTGCCTTCCAGCGTTGTACATTATTCGTCTGGACTGCTGATATAACTGGCTATATGTTTTCTTTCTAACTCAGCTTCCCTCCCAATAATTAATCTATTCTTTCTACTTGTTCATCAAATACTTCTCCCTTTATGAACTTCATATCCGGGTCATAACCGAATCTCTCACAGAAAGCGGCTTTAGCTTCATAGGTATCAAAGGATAACATCACATAAGCATCCATATTCTCGGCTTGCTTCTGCGAGTTTTCTTTCACCTGCTGCTTGACCTCTTTCATGTGGGCAACCTTTTCGGCACGTTCCAACTGTTTGGCGGCTTTCTCGGCTTCCTTTTGCTCGGTAACTGGAGCCATCATATCAGACAAAGCATCAGCAATGGAGTTTTCCTCTTCTGTCTGTAATAGATAATCGACACCAATCATATTCAAGTCTGCATCGGTCAGACCTGCATCTTTCCAGTCAATATCAGGAACAATACGAGCAAGAGCGTCAAAATCCCATGTACCTTGTGCATTAGGGTTGTTCATTAAAATATTTAACTCCTTTTCCTGCTGCTCGTCCACGTCTATGACATCGACACGAATACGGTAGTCGTTATCGGGAAACTTTTGCAATTCGTCCATGACAGACAAACGCTGGTGCCCGCTGACTACGGTAAGACCAGTACGCTTATTCACAACTATTCCACCTACCAATCCGAATTTCTTGATACCACGTTTCAGTGTCTTACGTGATTCATCGGAAAGTTTCCGGGGGTTATAATCTGCAAAGTGAATGGCAGAACGATTAAGTTCCACCGATTCACTCTTTATGTATTTTGACAATTCCATATCATCCATTAGTTAAACCCATATAAATTCTTCGAGATACTTTTCTTGCGCCATCTTGTTGTTTCCCCTCGTTATACCCAAAGGTTCGTTCAATGTATCGAATATACTTTCTTGCAATAGAGTTTACTCTGTTCAGCCTATTACCCGTTAAAGTACGAGATAGTCTGTATCTTTGCTCTGCAATATCATCAATTGATTTTCTTCTGACTCGGCTTTCCTTCTATTGCTTTTGTTGATTATTATACTCCCAAAGCACCCTTTCAGCCATTGGGAAAACTTTGTAAATTCTCTGTAAATCTTGCGGGTAATTCTTCTCCATCCAAAGCATACAATCAAGATTGAAGCCTACTCCACTTGAAGCCTTTAAGCTATACCGAATAGGTTCGGGTAGGTTGTGTTGCTTCATGTAAGCAAGAATGTCTCTTTGATTCCAATCAGCCAAAGGATAAACCATACCGTTATTCTTGTAACCGTTTGCCTCATACCCTTTCAGCATAAGCCTACGATTCATGCCATCAGCTTTCTTCATACCCAAGAATGTGTAATAAACTCCGTGAGTAAGTTGCATAGCCTTTACCACATCAGCCAGCTTCAACAGTTTCACTTTCGGATTTGGCACGCAATACATACCACCACGGAGAATGTAAGTGAGGTTCCAGTGTGGCACTTGAACAAACTCTATCTTCGGATATTTGGCTTTAGTCCAGTTTATCCAACGGTTGATATGCTCTAAGTCCTTGACGAAATACATGAACACGCAGACTATTCTCTCAAACTTCGGATAGACTAAATCAAGCAGAACAAGCGAATCTTTACCAAGTGATAAAAACAGTAAAGCCTCATTCGATTTTACCCGAATGAGGTCTA
>CAUHML010000112.1 GCA_959606905.1 uncultured Bacteroides sp.
ATATATTTAAGGTATCCATTTACCTACATGGCAAAGATAGGCGATTCCCTCCTCCTTTTCCTTATGTATTTTGATTGAAAGGGTATACATTTTGACACAAAAGACAAAAGACACAATACAATTGCAAATATAAACAGATTCACATTTTCCCTACACCTCTGTATAGGTACTAATAAACGGTATAAAGCCATCTTTGCTAAATGGATTTATACCGTTTACAATATATAAAATACCTATTTTATGATGAAATGATTAAGATCTACTTTCTTTTTACTATAATATGAGTTGTTACACGACGTTGTCCATAGTGGTTAAAGACTCCATTATCAGTAGGATAATTGACAACATCTGTTTTTGCCGCTCCTTTCCCCTTCACATACATAGTAGTAGATCCACCACCATCCATATTAAGTGCATATTGAGGATTGAAATGCTTTTTGAGGAATAAGGTTACTTCTTTTGCGCTCATACCTTCCGCCTTACCAGCCCAGCGCCCATCAATAGTGACTAACAACAAATCTTTATCCTCTGTCACAGCAACCACCGTACGAGGATGACGTACTCCTTGATGTCTGCGATAATCTTCATAGTCAAAAGACTCCAATTGTTCCATAGTATAATTACCAACAAAAGTTTCACCTAACGGATTGTAATCGTCAATCAGTGTGGGGGCACTAGCTAACAAATACTTTGCAGAATGTTGTTTATATGTATCAATTGCAGCCTTTCCATTTCTGCCGCCATATATAATTCCAATATCAGATTTTCCATCCGAATAAAGCGCACCATCATGTTTCCAGTATCGTAAATGTCCCTCCGGTAGTGTCACTTCAGAGATATTAGTTCCATTGATACGAATATAAATAGCTTCCTGTTCATACCCACCATTAATACCACCAATAGCCCCACGTACTTGTGCTGTAGTTGAAAGAGAATCTCCATTATTATATGTAAATTCAACTTTGTACTTATTGGAAAGTAAATCAATTTCCAGCACATTTACAATCTGTTGAGCCTTACTCACATCGTCATACCGTTCATAGTTATAATAAATAAAACCATCATCGATAGAATCAATTTTCCATTCATCTTGGACATTCTTCTGTAGAGTCGGAACTTTTACAACGGAAGGGTTGTCCGGTTCGTCCGGTTCATTTGGTGTTACCGGCTCTGTAACATCCGGTGTTTTGGGGTCATCATTGATCCCATCACTTCCACAAGCGACAACTAGACAAAAAAATACGGATAAAAAAGCAATTGTTAACTTCGTAAACTTCATAATATAATTTTTTAAATAAACATATAGATTCCCTATTCGTATCATTACTTATCATTAAAAGATTTCAATAATGGAGTTACGCCTGAAAGATCCCATATATCTGTAGACCAACCTATTTTCTTAGCAGCATCTACACTATTTTCCGTAGTAATACCATGGCAAATTGCAGTTTTATTGTTACCCCAATCATAAGTTCCGGCAGTATTAGCATCGGCCCCCGTCATACCTTTGTTGGGTCCCCATGCGATAATCATATCTTTTTTCGCATAACAATCCGTAGCCTTCGTATAGGTATTTGACTGCCATCCAATAACACGTCCTGATACAGGTTCACCATCAATCTGTTCATTCCAAGCGATACAACCTTTTATTGTAGGATTATTGCCATTAAGTCCTCCGGCAATACCACCTGCATTTCCTGTACTATAAAGAGTTCCTGTCGCAAAACAGTTTTCAACAACTACAGCATTCCTTGGTTCAGCAACAATACCACCGGCACGAGAAGACCCGATTACTTTTACATCTGCATAACAATTCCGTACAGTACCTTTAGCAAAAATGCCACCAATACCACCCACTTGCTGTATGCCACTTACAGTACCAGACACATATACATTTTCAATCAAACACTCCAAAGCATTTGTTCCCAAATAACCGGCAACAATACCCGTACAAGAAGAACCATATCCAATAACTTCCGCATTTTCAAAGCGCACATTACGACATGAACCATTCATTACCCCAAAGAAACTGGCGTACCGAGAACTGATCTCACAATGTAAATTTCTAATCGTATGTCCCTTACCATCAAAATGAATCTTTATATCAAAACGGTCAACAGGCTCACCCGTATTCAGCGGTTTCCAGTCAATGCCAGTCATATCAACATCATTCGTCATTTCGAAATAATAAGTTTTATCAAGTTCTACAACAGACATCATGTTCCTCATATGATTCCTATTGCTAATCAAATAAGGATTATCAACCGTTCCATCACCACCGTCAAATAAAGAAGAAGCTGCAACATAGATCACAGTAGACACTGTACCTTCGCCTTCATGATCATACTGTCCATTTCCAACCGGATGATTCACTACGCCTTTACCTGATGTCCATAGCGTGGAAGAACTTCCGTCAGCCAAACAAACCGCATTCTTCATCCCCAATGTTTTGGCAATAAAAGCTGCCTCCTCAAGTGTTGCACCATCAGCATTTCCCGTTATAGCACCATCAATAGTAAGCAGCATCATTTTTCCCTGAGCAGTTATCCCAATCACAGACCGAGCCATACGTTGTGTATAAATAGCATCTTGAGGAAACGAACACACTTTCCCTTCCATAAGTAACATTGGACCTGATGCTAAAGCTGATTCATATTCATCTTCCACATCCGTATAATCTGAAAACGTACAAGACTTCACATCTACAGAACCTTCCGCATCAATAGCAATCACTCCGTTCACTTTACTGGCAGATTCGATCGTAGACGCAACCTTCACCACCTTATCCACCATAGTAAATGTAGACGGATTTCCGGAAATAGAATAACTGCCATTGATAGCAAACAATGCTTTTTTATCTTTAGCAATCATACTAGTTTTGGCAGGAGTATCACATACAGCAACTCTGGTAGAAAACATAGTCGTCGGATATACCACATAAGAAACGCTTTGGGTAGTCCCCCACATGCTCGCTTGTGCCGTACAAACAGCTGCCCCGTTACCTAAATCCGTTTTTTCCCAAGATGCTCTCATAAGAGCCAATGAATCCACATCCCATTTAATTTCTTGGTTGAAATCTTTTTTCAACATTTCGCTATAATCTGAATTATCTCCAGAGTCACTACAACTATAGACTAACGCCAATAGAAAAGACATATATAAATATTTCATTTTCATTATTTTCTCCATTTAAAATTAAAAAATAAGTCCATCATTCCAACCCGGGTTCTGCGTTAATGCTCCATTGGTTAAAACACGATCCTTTGTTGGTATCGGGTACAAGTAATCCTTGTCCTCATTCCATACTCTTTTGATACTTTGATGAATAATCAAATTACCACTTGTCTCATGATCCAAGCTAAGTTCACCACCTATCTCAAACTGATCTACACAAGAAGAGTTTCCTTTATCAGTACTCAAATACAGATAAACATCATTCGTTCCATCACCGTCCAAATCATATTCACCCGGACCGGGAAAATAAATACCAAGAAATGGTTTTTCAAATATTTTACCTTCCTTCCAACGCATGATATCATAATATCTAAAGCCTTCCATTACCAGTTCTATAGCGCGTTCACGTCTAATTTCAAGGATAATCCCCTGATTATCGTCACTTTCCACGTGCGGATACCACTCCTTCAAATAAGGGTCCGGATTAGCATTTGCTGTTGCCATTAATAAATTCGGCATATTTACACGAGCCCTTAGCTTATTAATTGTTTTATTCAAATCATCCTGAGTCAATGTCCCCAATTCTGCTTTTGCTTCCGCACAATTCAAATAAACTTCGGCTGTACGAAACAATGGCAAATCAGATTCAGAAGACATATCATATTTAACTCCACAATCGTACTTCTTCAGATGATACCCTAATTTTGCCAACTTAAAGTTTGGCAGATATTTTTTCCCGTCATCACGTACATATCCTGCTGCACGAATCGTTTGTGTCAGACGCGGATCACGGTTTTTCATCTCTTCCACAAATCCAATAGTCTCATAATTACTCTTATCTGTAAAACGAGAACCATCTTTCATCAGATAAGAATTAACAAAACGCTTTGTCACACCTGAATTTGCCTCACCAGGAGAATTGCAAAATGCCTGTACAATATTAGTCAATCCCAAAGCTGCATTGTAATCTTTCGCCAGGATTATTTCCGTGGGTTCAGCATTCAAAGAGCCAAATAAATTGAAATAAGGGGTAGAACCTGCCGTATAAACTGTATAACCACTCTCATTGATAAAGATATCCGATGCGGATGCACATTCACGAAGATACTTTTCCCAATCATTCAAACCATGATACTTTCGAAATGTACCTTCAAACAAACAAATTCTGGATTTTAAAGCCAAAGCAGTCCAACGAGTCACCCGGTATACATCTTTTTGTTTTCTCAAATTATCAATCGCGAAATCAATGTCCTCCAATACTTTCCCCATTACAAACTCACGAGAATCTCTAGGTTTACTCAAAGCTTCCGTATCAGCACTTCCAATCACATAATCATACCATGGCACATCTCCAAAACGCCTCACCTTTACAAAATAAAAATAAGCTCTAAAAAAACGTGCCAAACCTTCATAATGATTCCGTACTTCCTCATTCTGGCAACGATAAATGTTCTCCAGGCAGAAATTAATATCACGAAGGGCTCCCCAACCCCAACCATCGAAATTAGAATCTGTTTCAGGTATAGTGCGTTGCCCGCTAATCGCTTTTTCCAAGATAGGCTGAATAATTACATCACCGTAATCTTTAAACACTCCTGTACCCGAAATACAAGCGACATAGAAATTGTTTGAATACAATTCTAACTCGTTTTCTGTTGTAAAGAATGTTTCCGGTGTAATTTTATCTTCCGGAAATTTATCCAAAATACTTTCACAAGAAATCATTGCCATCAGAGGCAAGAGCATCCATATTTTATATTTTATACTACTCATATTATCCTAGTTTTTATTTTCCATTAAAAAGTCACATCAATTCCAAATGAATAGGTCTTACTCATTGGATAAGAAGTCACGTTCGTATGACCACTTTTCCAGCTCGTAGAAGCCCCAGCATGTTCCGGATCAATATAATTACTATGTAAAGGGCTGAATGTAAAAAGATTCTCTCCACTAAAATAAACCCTGACACGTTCCATATGCAAAGCCTTTAGCCAAGTACGTGGCAAAGAGTAACCGACTGTTACATTTTTAAGACGGCAATAAGCCACATTTTGCAAATAGCGAGTATTAGGTTTAGACAACTCACGTGGATTAACATCCAATGCCACATAGCCTCTCGGACGTGGGAAATAAGCATCCGGATTATCTTCTGACCAAACATCTGTCAAGAAATCCTTCGGAATAAAAGTACAATAAGGACGGGCATAGGGACCCCAGAACAGACTAGTTTCACCATTGGGATACCAATGTTGGCGACCGACGCCTTGCAACAAAGCAGAAAAATCAATTCCATTCCAATCTGCAGCTAATCTGACAGAATATGTATATCTTGGTAAAGAATTTCCAATCACTTTCTGATCCTTCACATTGTTTGCCGATAAAGTAGGAGAAATAATATTATCGCCATCCAAGTCCACATATTTCACATCCCCCGCATGGAGACCTTGAGATTTTACAGAAATATTCAATATATTATTTACGTAACTCTGATTTACCGGATAGTTTTCAGCTTCTTCATCAGTTTTGAAGAGACCATCAACAACATATCCCCAAATCTCTCCCAGTTGTTGTCCTTCATATGGAGTGCCCAATGTTTTGTTATCATTGTTATACTTTGTCACTTTAGTCGTATTATCAGCCAAGCCTAGTACGACAGAATAATGGAACGCTTTTCCCTTTAGATTAAAAGAATCATTCCAACTAATCGATGCTTCCCAACCTTTCGTACGTAAGTTAGCAGCATTTGTTTTTGGAGAAGAAGCACCATATACATTCGGAAGATCCTTGGAAGCCATCAACATATCTTTCGTATCACGTACATATATATCAGCCGTCATATTCAAACGATTATTCAATAGTCCGAGATCCAAACCGATATTTTTTGTAACAACCGTTTCCCAAGTGAAATCAGAAGCATTCGGAGCAGAGATACTAGCACCTGACGCTTTATTTTTATCACCAAAAGCATAAGAAATTGTACCACCAGAAGATATAGTCTGCAAATAGTCATAATATCCGACTTGTTGGTTTCCTAATGCTCCCAAAGAAAAGCGTAATTTCAAATTACTAATTTGTTTACGTAATGGTGCAAAGAACTTTTCTTCATTAATTCTCCACCCGGCAGAAACTGAAGGAAAAAAGCCATAGCGATGTCCCCGGGCAAACCGTGAACTACCATCATAGCGTCCGCTAAATTCAAATAAATATCTATTTTTATAGTCATAATTCAAACGATAAAAAAGACCGAAAAGAGCATATCTATTTTTACCACCCGCAATACTCATTTCATCACCATTAGCTAAATTAAAATCAGTTAAATCTTCGGACAATAAATCATTACGTTGTATTTTGATGTCTTTAAAAAATTTAGTTTCATAATTGACACCGGCAGTTGCACTTACATGGTGCACATCGGCAAATGTATTTGTATAATTTCCATAAATATTGTATGAATGAAACCAATCATGATTAGAACGTTCATAAAGAGTATTAAGGCCATAACCATCTGTTTTCCAAAGAACTTCTCCGGGTACACGTGAATATGGATAATTAGCACTACGATTCATTGCCGTATATTCATGTTGAGCAAACGAATAATTAGCCGTCACCGTTACATTCTTAACAGGTGTCATTACCGCCTCAAAGGTGGTATTAAAAAAGTAATTAGTATCCTCATTCTTGTGTTTACCGTATTCAAGAATTGCACTAAGATCATTAGCAGGGCGATATCCTCCTGTAATAACTGTTGCATTCCCCATATATGTACCATCCGGATTGATTGGAACAATAGAAGCTAAGGCATGCTTACTTATCGCATCAAAAAGATTGTTAATAGCACCTGGCCCCGGAAATGGATAAGAATCCTTTTTGTATGACGTATTATTACTTATCTTCAACCATGGAGCAATCTCAATACTTACCTTGGAACGGAAATTGTATTTAGTGAAACTATCCATATTTTTCCGAATAACTCCTTTCTGATCATAATAAGCACCGGAAAGGAAATAGTGCACTTTCTTATTGCCACCACTGACACTAATATTGTGTTCCCATGTAGGACGAGACTCATCCATGAAGTAGTTATACCAATCAAAGTTACCATAATATTTATATTCACCATCTTTGATAACCACCCACGGTCGTTCCGGATTTTCCGTTTTATCATTACGCCGGATCCACATTTCATAATAATCTTCATCATTATAATTCGTATAGTTAGAACCTTGATAGGTAGAATAAAACATATCATTGATAGCCGCCGAATAATAACCGCGAGTCTCAAAATCTCTGGAAACTGTAGGTGAGCCAAAGCTATAACGTCCGTTATAAGAAACACGTGTTTTACCATCATTACCAGATTTTGTTGTAACCAAAATTACTCCATAAGCTGCACGAGCCCCATATACAGCAGCCGAAGAAGCATCTTTCAATACACTAATAGACTCCACATCATTGGGATTCACTGCATCGATAGTACCTTCTACACCATCAACTAATATCAAAGGCGTGGCACTACTACTGATAGAATTGATACCACGAATATTTATGCTACCACCCTGTCCCGGACGACCGTTAGAAACAGTAACATTCATATTAGGAACAGCTCCTTGAAGTAGTTTAGACAAATTATCGGCCGAACGTCCGATTACTTGTTTATCGTCAACCACAGCAACAGCACCCGTCAAATTGATTTTTTTCTGTGTACCATATCCCACAACAACTACTTCTTCCAAAACCTTGGTATCCTCTTCCAATGTAATAATCAAAGTTTTACCATCCTCAACTTTTACCTGTTGGTCTTTATAACCAATATATGAGATATTCAACACATTAAGCTTTCCTTCTTCTCCGTTTAAAGAAAAATTTCCGTTTACATCACTCACCGTTCCTCTATTGCTTCCTTTCAGAGCAATTGTAACACCAATCAACGGTTCACCGTTCGTATCAACGACCTTACCTGTAATCTTCTTCAAATTTCCATCAGGCGCAAATCTTTTACTAGACAAAATTATGCTTTTATCAAGCACTGAATAAACAACGTCACTTCCCTTAAAAACCTCATCTAGAATTTTAAAAATATTCTGTTTATTGACATTAATAGAGACACGTTTATGTACATTAACCTGCTGACTGTTAAAGAAGAATACAAAGTCAGTCCGCGATTCTATTATTTTCAAGACG
Source organism: uncultured Bacteroides sp. (assembly GCA_959606905.1). Next base: position 8,356 of record CAUHML010000112.1, read on the forward strand.
GTTTCAATCGTTTGATTATTGACTTTCAAGTCAAGGATCGCATTTTGCGCATAAGTATTTGTCGCACGAATGCATCCTATCGAAACACATAGCATAATAATTAATAATCTCATAGGCAATGGAATTCCTTTTAAAGTTGCTTTCAGTAGCCTTTTAATCCCAAGAATTTGGATACTACAATGTTTTTGCATAAATTTGTTGTGATTTAAATTAAAAATAAAGTTAACTACACTTGTCGGCAAACAAGTAAGGCTAAATGATTTTTTATATGGGAAGAATAGTGCTATATTTTTCCCATATTTTTTGTTTAAGGAGGGAGTGTTTTCATAGTTCTTTTTTGTTTAATAAATTTCTATTATTGTTTTCTCTTTCACAACACCGTTGTCCAATGCCGATTCAAGATATCTGTATCTCACCCCTGAAGCTATTTTGAAGTGTTCCAAGATCTTATCCAGACGTTGATTAATAAAAGTACCTGTAAAGCAATATTTCTTTAATAATGGATTAACAATACGGAACTCTACGTCAAAACGCTTGCTCAAAGTTCTTAAAGCATCTTCAAGAGGAGTATCTCGATAAATGATCCTTCCACTTTTCCAAGCAATATCAGATTCAACAAAAGTAGTTGTACACAAAAGTTTCTCATCCAATAAATTATAAATCACCTTCTGTCCGGGTTGCATACTATAAGTAACCTCCCTGCCTTTCTGCTGACAATGGAATTTTACTCTACCTGTCACCAAAGTAGCAGCTACAAACTTATCATCCGGATAAGCATCCACGTTAAATTCAGTACCTAAAACCTCTAATTCAATCCCCTTTCCTACATCGACTAAGAATTTCCGTCCATTATCCTTTTGTACTGAAAAATAAGCTTCTCCGAGCAATTCAACCTTTCGATATTCTCCTTCAAAAGACACTGGATATTTTAGATAAGAAGCAGAATTCAGCCATACCCAAGTACCATCCGGTAACTCCACTTTTGTCATCATCCCCGGATTAGACCGAATTTCGACATAACGATCATAATTTTTATCTTGATTAAATACAAAATAGAAGAAAGATAAGAATAAAGGAATAAATAACACAGCTGCTGCTCTTATCCCCCATTCCCACCAGTTTATTTTCTTCCTTTTTGACAATCTCTTATCCAGCTTCACCAATGCCTGTTTAGGATCTATCTGCTTCACGGTATCTATTATATCTGTTACGTGGTGTATGTAACAAATCTGTTTAGCTATTTTTCTGTTCTCTTCAGAGAGGGAAATCCAATTTTCTACCTCTTCTTTTTCTTTCTCTCCTAGTGTACCGGAAAAATAAAGGAGTAAAAGAGCCTCATCTATATTTTCATGTAATTCCATCATCTTTTATGTTCATTTTATTAAGAAGACGGAATACTTCAATTAGCCCCTAAACAAAAATGCAACTTTTTTAATTAAAAGCTGCATTTTTATTTTAAGACTCAAAAACGAATCGGCTATCCTTAGAGAAAATAAGGGAATATGATTGTAATCAACGGTAAATAGTCTTTTAGTTCTACACGTAAAAGTCTCAATGCTTGCTGGATACGATACTCCACTAATTTTATGGAAACGTTTAATTCTTTCGCAATCTCTTTATATGTTTTATCTTGATAACGGCTCATCTCAAAAGTTATACGATAGGAGTCCGGCAATCGCATCACGGCCTTTTCTATTTTCGCCATCAATTCCTCCACTACATAAAAATCAGGATCTTCAAAACTTGTCTGCATTTCTTTAGCAAACATATGCTCATAACAACGTCTTTTTGTCTGATTCTTACTTATTAAATCCAAGCATCTGTTTCTGACCGCCATAAACAAATAACTTCGCAAAGAAGTTTCTATGATCTGGAATTCTCTGTTTTCCCATAGCCATGTCATGATATCCAAAACAACTTCTTCAGCATCTTCTATAGGAATATAGTACTTCCCGAAGGCACATAGTATGGAATAATACTTCAAAAATAAAGTATCAAAAGCCTTTCTATCTCCTTTTCTAAAAAGAGAATAAAGCTCAATATCTTCATCTATCATACGATTTGTCTCCTTATTCACTTTACAAATTTATATATTTAAAAATCCCTAAACAAACAATTGCATCTTTTTTAATAGACAATAAAAAAAGTCAGCACAAAATGAAGCAATAAAGAAACAACTTTGTTACATATACCCACATATATCCTGATTATATCACTATCCCTTTCTAAAGTATTTTCACTTTTATGCAAAAAAACTTTGGTTTTATGCATCTTTTTTCCAAAATAATGCATACTTTTGCGCCATTCTTAGAATAATTATACAATGAAGAAGAAAG
>CAUHML010000113.1 GCA_959606905.1 uncultured Bacteroides sp.
ATACATGCCTGTCACGCATGGGGTCACGGGTTCGAGTCCCGTACGCACCGCGAAAAATAATTAAGAAGAGATACTTAGCACTGATATTTGATATATTAGTGCTTTTTTTATGTTTTTACCTTCGCTCCATTTATTATATGGTGTACATAATGTGCGACCAATTATTATAATTCGTGCGACTAATCCATGTATAACATTTATGTATATTAGCTACTTGAACTCATAAATGTGACATATTGGCTATTTTTAAAATTGTTTTCTTTACTATTATTCTGGATTGAAATGTAATATCAATTGATTAAATATGTCAATAAACAGATGCTTAAAGCTAATCACTAAAGTTGTATAAGATGAAAAAGATTACTGATTCATTATTTGTTGTTATCATCGTATGTATCTTTTGATAACAACAGCTTATTACTTCTTCCTGCCGTCATATCCCCATTTTACATAAATAGCTCCCCAGGCAAATCCTGCTCCGAATGCTGTAAGAATTATATTATCTCCTTTTTTGAATTTATTCTCGAAATCCCAAAGGCAGAGTGGGAGAGTACCGGCACTGGTGTTTCCGTATCGTTCAATATTGACAATGACCTTTTCGGAAGGTACTCCTAAGCGTTGCGTTACAGCGCTGATTATGCGTTGATTGGCCTGATGAGGAATCACCCAGTCAATATCATTTTTGTTAAGATGATTTCTTTCAATTACAGCTTCACAGGTATCGGACATATTGGCTACGGCATACTTGAATACAGTACGTCCTTCCTGATAGATATAATGCATTTGATTATCCAATGTATAATAGGAGGGGGTACATACAGAACCACCGGCTTTTATATGCAGGAAAGGTAATCCTTTGCCGTCTGTTCTCAATACGGCATCCATAATACCTAAATCTTCGGTTGTGGCTTCCAGCATGACGGCTGCCCCTCCATCACCAAAAATAGGACAAGTGGCGCGATCTGTATAATTGATGATTGATGACATCTTTTCGGCTCCTACAACTATAATTTTCTTATAGTTTCCCGAACGGATGAAATTAGCTCCTGTTTCCAGTGCATACAAAAAACCGCTGCATACGGCTTGCATATCGAACGCAAAAGCTCTTTTCAATCCCAGCCTTTCGCATAAAAGGGATGCAGTGGAAGGAAAACGATAATCAGGAGTGGTGGTAGCAACAATAACCAGATCAATATCGTCCGGATTCGTTCTGGTACGTTGTATCAACTGCTTCGCTGCTTTACGGGCTATATAGGAGGCCCCTAGTCCTTCATCCTTCAGGATACGTCTTTCTTTTATGCCAATACGCCCCATAATCCATTCGTCGGTGGTATCTACCATTTTAGAAATCTCATCATTGGTCAAAACATAATCGGGAACATATCCTCCGACTCCTGTAATTATTGCGTTAATTTTTTCCATCCGGCTTATCTTGGTTTTGTAAATTTTGAATAGGGTGGCTAATAAAATGTGATAAAAATGCGGGCACAAATATAGATAAAAGAGAATGAAATGCAATTATCGTCTGGAAAACACTTACCTTTTTAATCAATAAAAAGGAATATTTGACCTAATTTTAGCGAAAAGGAGGAGGTGTGTCTCTTGTTACTTAGAAGGGACATATTTTGCCAATCAACGAAATAGTACTCCTGTTATTACTATGGATTTATGATAAAAGTGTTTTGTTTTTCTTGTAAAGTTGGACATTTTGGAGTAAATTGCGCAATTATTTCAAATGTGTTTTTTATAGGAGAATAACAGGTATGGATAATCATGTGGTAATAATGGCTGGTGGCATCGGTAGCCGCTTTTGGCCGATGAGCACGCCGGAATGTCCCAAACAATTTATAGACGTAATGGGATGTGGACGCTCATTGATTCAGTTGACGGCAGATCGGTTTGACGGTGTCTGTCCCAAAGAAAATATGTGGGTGGTAACTTCAGAAAAATATATAGATATTGTTCGGGAGCAGTTGCCGGAAATTCCGGAAAGTAATATTCTGGCGGAACCTTGTGCGCGGAATACGGCCCCTTGTATTGCTTTTGCCTGTTGGAAGATAAAGAAAAAACATCCGAATGCTAATGTGGTGGTGACTCCTTCGGACGCATTGGTTATTGATACGGGAGAATTCCGTCGGGTGGTGGAGAAGGCTCTTCGTTTCACTGATGATAGCAGTGCCATTGTGACAATCGGTATCCGGCCGACCCGTGCGGAAACGGGATACGGTTATATTGCCGCCGCCGACCAGCTTCAAACTGATAAGGAGATATTTACAGTAGATGCATTTAAGGAAAAACCGGACAAAGAAACGGCCGAGAAATATCTGTTGGAAGGCAATTACTTTTGGAATGCAGGAATCTTTGTATGGAATGTGCGTACTATTACTTCCGTGATGCGTGTATATGCTCCGGGGATAGCACAGATTTTTGATCGTATTTTCCCGGATTTCTATACTGAAAAAGAAAATGAATCAATCAAGAAGCTGTTTCCGACCTGTGAAAGTATTTCTATTGACTATGCAGTAATGGAGAAGGCACAGGAGATCTATGTGCTTCCTGCTTCTTTCGGCTGGTCGGATTTAGGGACATGGGGAGCCCTCCGTGGACTATTGCCACAGGATAAATCGGGCAATGCTATGGTGGGAACTGATATTCGTTTGTATGAAAGCAAGAATTGTATTGTTCATACCAGTGAAGAAAAGCGCGTGGTAATACAAGGATTGGACGGATATATTATTGCCGAAAAAGATGATACGCTGCTGATTTGTAAATTGGAAGAAGAACAGAGAATCAAAGAGTTTTCAAAATAAGAACTCATTCCGATTTCTGATATTCTTGTGGCGTCATTCCTGTCATTCGCTTGAAAAACTTACAGAAAAAAGAAGGATTAGGGAAGTTCAATTCATCAGAAATTTGATAGACAAGCAGGTTGCTATGTTTTAGCAATACTTTAGCTTCTAGTATAATGGACTGGTTTATCCAGTCCATTACTGTTTGTTGGCTGGCCTGCCGGATGAGGGTGTTCAGGTAACGGGGGGTGAGGCATAACTTGTCTGCGTAAAAGCCGACATTGCGTTCTGTCTTGCTATAAGAGTTGACTAGAGAAATAAATTGCTGGAAAATACTCTCTTGATGTGTCAAACGCTCTCCTTTCATTTGATTATAGTGTTTAGCTATATATTCTATATTGTATAAAAGGCTGGCGATAAGATGTCGTATAGCTTCCCGGCGGAAAGGAGGTTCTTGCAGAATGCTCCAGATTAAACTGAAATACTTCTCTAGTTGTATATGTTCCTGCGGAGTTAATGATAACAGAATATTTCTTTGATGATGTAAGAGATAGGTGAAAAAATCTTCTTTCTCGGAGATAGGGAGGAAGTTGTTATCTATGGCTATCATTTGCATATCGAAATCAGGAGAGACTTCTATGACCTGAATAATAGAGGTGGGAGTCATTAATGATAGGTTTCCTGCTTGCAGATTATGTTCTATCAGATTAATAGAAACACGTGCAACGCCTTGTTTGACCAGTGCGATACGACCTTCTTTTATACGATACGGCTGTCCGAACGCGAAAAGACTCGGTTCCATTTTAATGAAGCTGTTGACGAATCCGAACTCAGAGGAAATAAAACGAAATTCGTTATGACGAACAATTTTGTAGTTCTCCAACATTTTAAGTCCCAAGTCTAACGGTGCTTTCTTCTGTTCCATTCTATTTTTTCTTTTCCTGCAAAGGTAATAAAAAGATATTTCTTAATTCTTTTTTTCTGATTTATCGAACTATTGGAACATATTTACCAACTCATAGAGAGTGACTGTATATTTGAAACCTCTTATCTTTGTCTTTCGAAAAACTAATAGAAAAAGATGCGTATGAAAAGAATGGTTTTCAGTCTCTCCTTTTTATTGTTTGTATCGGGGATGTATGCGCAAATCACGTTGGAGGAATGTCAACGAAAGACGCAGGAAAATTATCCGTTGGTACATCAATATGGATTGGTGGAGAAGACAAAGGAATATAATCTGGAGAATGCGGCCAAAGGTTATCTGCCTCAGTTTGCTCTTTCGGCCAAGGCTTCTTATCAAAGTGATGTGACGGAATTGCCGGTGAAGATTCCCGGTGTGGAACTAAAGAGATTGCCTAAAGACCAATATCAGGTAATGCTGGAACTGCAACAGAAAATCTGGGACGGTGGAGGAATCCGGATGCAGAAGAAACAGACGATAGCGGAGGCTGACGTGGAGAAAGAGAAGCTGAACGTGGATATGTATTCGTTGAATAGCCGGGTAAATGATCTTTATTTCGGGATACTTTTACTGGATGAGCAGTTGCGGCAGAATGCTTTGTTGCAGGATGAGTTGGGACGGAATTATCGTCAGATCACCGCCTATGTGGAAAATGGAATTGCTAATCAGGCTGATCTGGACGCTGTGAAGGTGGAGCAGTTGAACACGCAGCAGAAAAGAGTGGAACTTGCTTCCTTGCGCGTTGCGTATCTGGAGATGCTTTCCATATTGATAGGCGAGGAATTATCTCAGGAAACACAACTGGAGAAACCGGTTCCGCAAAATGATGTTTCGGCAGTCAGCGACATCCGCCGGCCGGAACTGTCGTTGTTTGATGCGCAGGGTGCAGGGTTGCAGATACAGGAGAAAGCATTGAATGTACGCCACTTGCCACAGTTTGGATTATATGTGCAAGGTGCTTATGGGAATCCGGGATTGAATATGCTGAAGAATGAGTTCTCTCCTTATTATATAGCCGGTGTCCGACTCTCGTGGAATTTCGGGAGTCTGTATACACTGAAGAATGACCGGCAGGTGATTGAGAACAAACGTCGGCAACTGAATAATAACCGTGATGTGTTTCTTTTTAATACGCGTCTGGAAATGACGCAGCAGGATCAGGCAATTCGTTCATTGGAGAAACAGATGAAGGATGATGACGAGATTATCCGCTTGCGTACCAACATTCGGAAATCGGCGGAAGCCAAAGTGGCGAACGGTACTTTGACGGTGACTGAGATGCTTCGGGAACTGACGAATGAAAGTTTGGCACGCCAGACGAAAGCGATGCACGAAATCCAGCGGTTGAAAGGTATCTATCAATTGAAATATACTACAAACCATTAATTAGATTTTCTTCGGATATGAAACGAATGATAAAAATAGGAATAGGAGGGATAGCATTGACAATGCTATCTGCCTGCGGAAATGGAACGCCTGACTATGATGCGACAGGCACGTTTGAAGCAACGGAAGTTATAGTTTCCGCTGAAGTTGCCGGCAAATTGTTGAATTTGGATATTGAGGAAGGGAAGCGGTTGCAGACTGGAGAGGAAATCGGCCTGGTGGATACGCTTCAGTTGTACTTGAAAAAACTACAACTGGAGGCTAACATGAAATCGGTGGAAAGCCAGCGTCCGGATTTAGCCAAACAAATTGCTGCTACCAAACAGCAGATTGCTACGGCTGAGCGGGAGAAAAAGAGAGTGGAGAATTTGCTTACGGCAGGAGCGGCAAACCAGAAACAATTGGATGACTGGGATGCGCAGGTTAAACTGCTTGAACGACAGCTTGCAGCTCAAGAATCATCGTTGCTGAATAGCACGAATAGTTTGACGGAGCAGGGAAACTCCGTTGCCATACAAGTGGCACAAGTGAAAGACCAATTGAATAAGTGTCATATTCAGTCGCCGATTGAAGGCACGGTATTAGCGAAATATGCAGAAGCCGGTGAACTGGCGGCTGTTGGCAAACCTCTGTTTAAGGTGGCCGAAATAGGTCGTATGTATCTGCGGGCTTACATCACTTCGGAGCAGCTATCACAAGTGAAACTGGGTGATAAGGTGACGGTATATTCCGATTATGGAAATTCGGAGCAGAAGGCTTATACGGGTGTAATTACGTGGATTTCCGAACGGTCGGAATTTACACCCAAAACCATTCTGACGAAGAACGAACGTGCCAATCTGGTGTATGCGGTAAAGATTGCCGTGGAAAATGACGGAGCGTTGAAAATTGGTATGTATGGCGGAGTCAAGTTTTGATGACGAAGAACCGGAAAGATGAGAAAAGGAGAACCTATAGTCGTTGTAAAGTATGTAAGTAAGAGCTACGGAAAAGTGGAAGCTCTGAAAGAGGTTTCTCTTGTTGTAGAGCAGGGGGAAATCTTCGGGCTTATTGGTCCCGATGGTGCGGGCAAGAGTACGTTGTTCCGCATCTTGACGACCCTGTTGCTTGCAGATAAAGGCTCGGCAACTGTCGGAGGGCTGAATGTGGTGGAAGACTATGAACTGATTCGTACCAAAGTGGGGTATATGCCCGGTCGTTTTTCTTTGTACCAGGATCTTTCGGTAGAAGAGAATCTGGAGTTTTTTGCTACCGTATTCCATACGACGATTCAAGAGAATTATGCTTTGATTAAAGATATTTATCAACAGATAGAGCCTTTTAAGAAGCGGAGAGCGGGAGCTTTGTCGGGAGGTATGAAGCAGAAACTTGCATTAAGTTGTGCGCTGATTCACAAACCCGATATTTTGTTCTTGGATGAACCTACCACAGGAGTTGATCCGGTGTCTCGTAAAGAGTTCTGGCAGATGTTGCGAAACTTACGGGAACAGGGCATTACGATTATTGTTTCGACTCCTATTATGGATGAAGCCCGCCAGTGCGACCGGATAGCTTTTATCAATCATGGAGAGATTCATGGAATTGATACTCCCGAACGGATTTTACAGGAATTTGCTTCCATTCTTTGTCCGCCTTCGTTGGAACGGGAAGAAGTACAACATACAATGGCTCCTGTTATTGAAGTAGAACAGCTGACAAAATGTTTCGGCAATTTCACTGCGGTCGACCATATTTCTTTTCAAGTGAACCGTGGAGAAATTTTCGGTTTTCTGGGAGCGAACGGAGCAGGAAAGACGACTGCAATGCGTATGTTATGCGGACTAAGCAAGCCAACGTCCGGGGTAGGGAAAGTCGCCGGATTTGATATATCCCGGGAAGCGGAACAAGTGAAAAAGCATATTGGCTATATGAGCCAAAAATTCTCTCTATATGAGGATTTGAAGGTTTGGGAGAACATTCGCCTGTTTGCGGGGATTTATGGGATGAAGGAAAAAGATATAGAACAGAAGACTGATGAATTGCTGGAACGCTTGGGATTTTCTGCCGAGCGGAACACGTTGGTTAAAAGCCTTCCTTTGGGCTGGAAACAGAAGCTGGCTTTTTCGGTCTCTATTTTCCATGAGCCGAGAATTGTCTTTCTGGATGAACCTACGGGCGGGGTTGACCCTGCTACGCGCCGGCAGTTCTGGGAACTGATCTATCAGGCAGCCGACCGGGGAATTACTGTATTTGTAACTACGCATTATATGGATGAGGCTGAATATTGTAACCGGATTTCCATTATGGTGGACGGGCAGATCAAGGCTCTTGACACACCGGCCCGTCTGAAGCAGCAGTTCGGAGCAGATACAATGGATGATGTTTTCCAACAATTGGCCCGCCATGCGGTACGTAAAGCAGATTGATTATGAAACAGTTTATAGCTTTCGTAAAGAAGGAGTTTTACCATATTTTCCGGGATCGGCGTACGATGCTGATTCTGTTGGGAATGCCTGTCGTGCAGATTATCCTATTCGGCTTCGCTATCAGTACGGAGGTAAAAAATGTCCGGCTTGCTGTTCTCGATCCCTCTAATGATGTGGTGACACGGAAAATCATTGATCGGCTGGATGCTAGTGAGTATTTCACTGTCACCAGGCGTTTTCATTCTCCGCGGGAAATGGAGGCTGCCTTCTTGAAAAATAAAATAGATATGGTGGTTGTCTTTAACGAACATTTTGCCGACGGACTTTATTGCGGTGACGCACGTGTCCAGTTGATTGTGGATGCAACAGACCCTAATATGTCGACCTCGCAAATCAACTATGCTACGGGCATTGTGTCTGCGGTAGGACAGGAGATGATATCTCCGGGCATATCGTCGTCGGCTCGTCTGACTCCGGACATAAAGTTACTGTATAACCCGCAAATGAAGAGCGCCTATAACTTTGTTCCGGGAGTAATGGGATTGATTTTGATGTTGATTTGCGCAATGATGACTTCTATCTCTATTGTCCGTGAGAAGGAAACAGGCACAATGGAAGTCTTGTTGGTATCGCCTGTCAAACCGCTGTTTATCATTCTGGCGAAGGCAGTTCCTTATTTTGTATTGTCGTTTGTCAATTTGGTGACGATTCTGTTGCTTTCTGTATTTGTACTGGATGTACCGGTAGTGGGCAGCCTGTTTTGGTTGGTGGTGGTGTCTTTGCTGTTTATTTTTGTCTCGTTGTCGTTGGGATTGCTGATTTCATCGGTAACACGTACACAAGTGGCGGCTATGCTGGCTTCCGGCATGATTCTGATGATGCCTACCATGGTGTTGTCCAGTATGATTTTCCCTGTGGAGAGTATGCCGTTGATTCTTCAGTTGATATCGGATATTATTCCGGCCCGCTGGTATATCCAGGCTGTACGTAAACTGATGATTGAAGGAGTATCGGTTGTACTGGTATTTAAGGAGATTGGCATTTTGTTGTTAATGGCAACCGTGCTTATCACTGTCAGCATTAAGAAGTTTAAATATCGATTGGAGTAACGGTTATGATAAAGTTTCTGATAGAAAAAGAGTTTAAACAGTTGCTTCGCAACTCGTTTCTACCGAAGTTGATTCTTATTTTTCCTTGTATGATTATGCTGTTGATGCCTTGGGCGGTGAATATGGAGATAAAGAATATTCGGTTGAATATAGTTGACAATGACCATTCTGCAGTTTCGCAACGATTGGTGAATAAGATTGCCGCTTCTACTTATTTCCATTTAACGGAGGTCCCGGCTTCGTATGAAGAAGGATTACGGAATATTGAACTGGGTACGGCGGATATTGTCATGGAGATTCCTAGGCATTTGGAGCGTGACTGGATGAATGGGAGAGATGCGCACATATTAGTAGCCGCCAACTCGGTGAATGGAACAAAAGGCGGATTAGGCAGTTCTTATCTGACCGCTATTATTAATGGTTATGCGTCCGAATTACGCTCGGAACGTCCGGAGGCTGTTTCTGTATCCGGAATCATTCCTTCTATCCGTATTGATACGCAAGGGCTGTTTAACCCGAATCTGAATTATAAGCTCTATATGATTCCGGCATTAATGGCAATGCTGTTGACATTGATTTGTGGTTTTCTGCCGGCTTTGAATGTGGTCAGTGAGAAAGAAGTCGGGACCATTGAACAGATAAATGTTACTCCTGTACCTAAATTTACTTTTATTCTTGCTAAACTTTTGCCTTACTGGATTGTAGGTTTTATTGTGTTGACATTATGTTTTGTGTTGGCTTGGCTGCTTTATGGGATAGTACCTGTGGGGCATTTTAGTATGATCTATCTCTTGGTGATTTTTTTTGTACTGGTGATGTCCGGTTTTGGGTTGGTTATATCCAACTATTCAGCGACGATGCAGCAATCTATGTTTGTGATGTTCTTTTTCATGTTGATTCTGATGTTGATGAGCGGACTGTTTACACCGGTTAGCAGTATGCCGGAATGGGCGCAGGCTATCACTGTATTCAATCCTTTAAAATATTTTATAGAGGCGATGCGTATGGTATATCTGAAAGGAAGCGGCTTGGTCGATTTATTGCCGGAGATAGGTATTCTGTCTCTTTTTGCTGTATTCTTCAATAGTTGGGCGGTGATTAGCTATAGGAAAAGCCGGTAAACGGTAGGTTGAATTTGTTTCAAAGCATGAAACACTTTGTTTCACTATGGGAAACACTTCGTTTCTCGGTGAGAAACATTTTGTTTCCCGTAAGGAAACACATTGTTTCAAGTAGGGTTGAAACAATGTGTTCCAAATCCGTTTGAAACTCTTTGCATAAACTGTGCTTCCCTTTTAAACCAGTTTGAATCTTAATCGTAGAGTTTGTCTTGCTTCGTCATAATCATAGCTAATGATTTTGAAAGTGCCCACTTCGGAGGTATGGGAGACGTGTGCCCCGATACAAGCGCAAGCGTCATAATCTCCTATACGTATGATGCGAAGTGTTTCGCTGGCATCTTCCGGCAACTTGCTAAGATCTACAATATTTTTTGCCTGTTCGTGTGTCATGAATTCAATTGTTACGGGCAAGTTCTGGTTGATTACTTCGTTCACCTTATTTTCGATCGCTTGAATTTGTTCCGCTGTCGGAGAAGAGGAAAGAATATAGTCACATTTACTTTTTTTCCTTTCTATATGGGCATTACGTGAGCGTGGACAACCGAATGTCTTCACCATAGTGGCATTCAATAAATGCTCCGCAGTGTGCATAGGAGGATACTCCTGTTTGTTGTGGTCGTTGAGTTGAATTTGTTGTTCCATAATTGTTTTTATTTTCCGATAATAATCTTGTCTCCTAAAAAATGAGGTTGTTTGTTTATTGCCAAGTCAATAAACATTTTGACTCTTGCAAATAATTCTCGAATATTAGTTTTCAGTCCTGAATAAGCATTCACGTCTTTGGCGTTGTAACCGATAGCGTTTATTCCGGATCAATGAATAACCCTGAGGGTTAAATATATAAATTGTTATCTTTGTCTCCA
>CAUHML010000114.1 GCA_959606905.1 uncultured Bacteroides sp.
GAGCAACGCCCTTCTAAGGCGTGGGTCTTGCGTTCGAATCGCAACGGAATCACAAGGAAAAAACCGCAAATGGCTAATAAAAAGCTTTTGCGGTTTTCTTGTTTTAGAATTAGAAAATGTCCGCATTTTGTCAGCATAGGTTGTAATGGGAAACAAATTGGAGTATTTGGTTTACATTGCAGGCAAGATTTATTTGCGATACCTGGAGAAAAAATTATCAATCCAACGGACTAGATATACTATAATAACTCCGGCTATGACCATACTGATAATACGTACCAACATAATTTATAGAATTAAAGATTTGTTTTTATAGAATAATAATGTGCAAAGATAATTGATTGGTGGAGAAACAAAAACTCTGGAAAGGATATAAAGATAGGAATTAACGCATATTTTCACGGATATAATCTTCTATTGTAAAATCACTCTTATATCTAGATATTTCCGGATTCTTCTCTACAGTCGTAATGCAACGTTTTTCTTTACCAAGTACCAACCGGTTTAGGAAGCTCAGGATGTCATGACGATTATCCTTCATAGGAGAATAGGATAGGGAATGTCCTATACCTTCCGCTATATAGAAATAGTATGCTGTCTCTTTTTCTTTCAGTTGCATACAGATAAAGTTTGAGCCCCATAGCCCCATTTCCTCTACTACTGCCTTAGTAAAAGGAACCGTGCTGTCGGCATCACCATGGAACAACATAAGAGGACAAGGGGACATTATCCATTTTGGAATACCATTGGCACAGATTGCTCCAGAAAAGGAAATGACCCCTGCATAATTGAAATTGGCAGGTAATCTGTCCGCAAAAGCCGTTTGATTGCAAATCTCATACTCTGCTTGAAGGGCAGTTATCGCACCTGCACTCGAACCGCAAGCTATAATTTGTGCAGGATTTATTTGCCATTCTACACTATGCTCAATTATATAATTTGTAGCATCACCAAAATCTTCTACAGCACAAGTGATTGCTTGTTGCAGGGCAGAAGAGAATCCTTGCAAGTCCGAATACTCCGATTTATCTATATCCTTTAATTGGGTACGGTAATCTGTTGATACTACCACATAGCCGGCTCGTGCCCAAAAATGAAAATAAGAAATGTAATCGGGATTATCTCTTCTCCCGCCTTTGAAACCTCCCCCAAATGCAAAAAGAATGACGGGCTTTGATTGTGTCCCTTGTATTTGATCAATCATTACATACTTGTCCAGTTTCAGAGTATCAGCCTTTTTGATGGCAAAAGTATATGTTTGCTTGTCAATATGCTGTGCATGCACAACAGTAGCTATACTCAATAATGAGCATGCCATCAAGATAAAAATAAAGCGTTTTCCCATATTCAGTTTATTCTATTAATGCTGCGTGGATTATCTGACCTACAAAGATAGAATAAAACTATAACTAAAAAGGGGAAAGATGACATTTAGACATAAAAAAAGGCTATCTATCCCAGACAGCCAATCTTTTTTATTAACCTTAAATCTAATACTATGAAAAACACAGTACAAAGATACGTACTTGCAGGAGATATCCAAATTTTAGCGGGTAATCAGCGGATATTATAACATGGTTTAGTAGAATATTATTTCCGTTAACTATTAACATAAATAATATTCAATTTAACAGAAGAAGGAATTAATATTCCTCATCAGTGATTGCAAACTTTAGTCATGTCCACTGTAAATCCACCATTGGCGGGTATAAATTTTCCTTTTCTTTTAAGAAATTCTATCAGGGTATCTACATCCATATTGTTGGCAGAGCAGGTGAAAAAACGCTGCTGCTCGCCGAATTTTTGGATAATGGCTTCTCTCAATGATAACTCAGTATAACTATTACCTTCCATCATGTGAAGGACTTCATGTGCATGTAATTGTTCCATAATCTTTTTTTGTGGCAAAGATAATATGATATTCTAAGTATAAGTGTAACATATGTGACAAAGCCCAACACACATATCCGGATATTTGCTTTTACGTAAAATAACACTTGTTACGACTATGCTAAAAACCTCAAAAAAAGTAAAAAGGTTTTGCTTCTATACCATTGTAAACTAACTTTGGGAATCAACTTTTAAATGAATTAAAGCATATGAAAAAATTAATCTTATCTATTGCACTATGTTGTGCAGCTACGAATTTCTTTGCGCAGAATGCTGACCCTGCCCAGTTGGTCAACGATGGTAAGGCTGCTCTTGAAGCTAAAAATTACCAGGAAGCTTACACAAAATTTAGTACTTATCTGACACAAACAAACAACCAAGATTCCGTAATTGCATATAACTGTGGCGTTTGTGCCGATAAGATAAAGAAACCTGCCGAAGCTTTGAAGTATTTTGATATTGCTGTACAGAAAAAGTATAACCTGGCAAATGCTTATATAGGTAAAGCCGGTGCTTTGAAAGATTTGAAGAAAAATGATGAGTATGTTGCCACTTTAAAGGAAGGGCTGGAAGCAAATCCCGGTAATAAGACATTGACTAAATTGTATGCCACTTATTACGTAAATCAAGGTATCATGGCGCAGAAAGCCAAAAAGATGGATGCAGCCGAAGAAGCATTTAAACAAGCCATAGCTATCCAAGCAGATAATGTAAATGCACTTAACAGTCTGGGTTCTTTGTATTATAGTAAGGGTGCCAATACCATGAAAACAGATGTAGAAAAAGCAAAAGTTGAATTCAAGGAAGCCAAAGAATATTTGGATAAACTTATTCCATTGCTCTCTGCGGACAAACCAGCTCAAAAGAAGATGATGGATAATGCAAAAACGATGTTGAACTTCATCGACAGTCAAGTGAAATAAAAGACTCATATATAAAAAAGAGGCAGATATCTGAATTGATATCTGCCTCTTTTTTTGTGTTATGAAATGACTATTTAGTTCTTCTCAGTACAACAGCTGTACGTGCCGGTATGTAAAGCTTCAGCCACTCCTTCTTGTCTTTTTTATAAAGCGGATCGTGGATGGTAAAATGTTTGATGGTATCATCCGTCAAACCATTACCGCCATAATCTGGATTATCTGTATTCAAAATAACTTCATAAGTTCCGGCAGGAACCAAGAAACCGTAATCAGTAAAAGACTGCTTAGGGTTGAAGTTGAATACAAAAATCAAGTCCTTGCGCATATAGGCCAATACCTGGTCACCGTCATTATGCCATATTTCTTGGACCGGAGTAGCCTGGAAGTTCTTTATGCTTTTTACAACTCCCAACATGGCAGCATCAAAGTCACCCATATAATGATATGCCAGATTCTTGTTGTCCACCAAATCCCATTGACGGCGGGCATATTTACAAGACCAACCGTTACCTTCACGGGGGAAGTCAATCCATTCCGGATGTCCGAATTCATTGCCCATAAAGTTAAGATAACCGCCATTGATAGTAGTCGCAGTCAGTAAACGTATCATTTTATGGAGAGAAATGCCTCGATTTACGGTATAGTTCTCGTCTCCTTTCTGCATGTGCCAGTACATATCCGCATCAATCAAGCGGAAAATGATGGTTTTATCGCCCACCAAAGCTTGGTCATGGCTTTCCGCATAGGAGATGGTCTTTTCATCTTTGCGGCGGTTGGTCACTTCCCAGAACATGCTGGATGGCTTCCAGTCTTCATCTATTTTCTCCTTGATTGTCTTAATCCAATAATCGGGAATATTCATGGCCATACGGTAATCAAATCCGTAGCCGCCATCTTCATATTTTGCCGCCAGTCCGGGCATTCCCGATACTTCTTCGGCAATGGTGATGGCTTTGGCATTGACCTGATGGATAAGCCGGTTGGCAAGTGTCAGATAACAAATGGCATTGTCGTCTTGATGTCCGTTGAAGTAATCTCCATAATTACAGAATGCTTCTCCCAAACCATGACTATAATATAACATGGAGGTTACTCCGTCAAAGCGGAAGCCGTCGAAATGATATTCTTCCAGCCAGAATTTACAGTTAGACAGCAGGAAGTGAATAACTTCGTTCTTGCCGTAATCAAAGCAAAGTGAATCCCAAGCTGGATGTTCCCGACGTCCACCGGGATAGAAATATTGATTAGGATCACCGGCAAAGTTACCCAAGCCTTCCACTTCATTCTTCACAGCGTGTGAATGGACAATATCCATGATAACGGCAATCCCCATACTATGGGCTGTATCAATCAACTCCTTCAGTTCTTCCGGAGTACCAAAACGGGAAGAAGCGGCAAAGAAACTGGAAACATGGTATCCGAAGCTACCATAATAGGGATGTTCCTGGATAGCCATAATCTGTATGCAGTTGTAGCCTTCTTTGGCGATACGTGGAAGAATCTTTTCCTGAAATTCCTTATAGCTACCGACCTTTTCCTCCTGCTGAGACATACCGATATGGCATTCATATATCAATAAAGGATCTGTAGATGGCTTGAAAGCCCGCTTCTTCATTTTATAGGGTTTCTCCGGAGCCCAAACCTGGGCACTGAATATTTTAGTCTGTTCGTCTTGTACGACACGTGTAGCCCATGCAGGAATGCGTTCACCGCAACCACCGTCCCAATGTACCATCAGCTTGTACAAGTCACCGTGTTTCACGGCATCAGCAGGAAGCTTGATTTCCCAATTACCGTTTGCTTTACGCTTCAAGCTATATTTTTTTTCTTCTTTCCAATCGTTAAAAGTTCCGACCATAAAGATTTGGGTTGCGTTAGGCGCCCATTCACGGAAAACCCAACCATCGTCAGTACGATGCAGGCCGAAATAGAGGTATCCGGATGCAAAATCAGACAAGGTTAGTTTTCCTTTATTGGTCAATTCCGATTCTTTGTCTATAGCATGTTGATGACGTCCGTTGATGGCATCGGCAAAAGGTTCCAGCCATGGGTCATTCTTGATTAAATTCAATGTTTCCATAAAGAGGATGAGTTTTGGATATTTGATAAATTTACGCTTTAACTTTCACAATTATTTTTTTTACACCGTCAGGGGTAATACCCGGAGCATGCCCGTCCTGAGGGAAAAAGATAGCAAACATTCCGGGCTTCACTGCAATATAGTCCTCCGCCAGTCCTTCAAAAAAAGTGATGTCTTTTTCCGCATTGTAAGGAGCATCAACCGGAAGGCAGTCTTGGGCGGCGGTATAACCCATTATCTCCGTACCGGACAAGGGTATTTGAATGTCAATATAGTCTTTATGGGTTTCCAGTTTGGCATTTTCTTTTTCTTTTGGGTTTGTCTGCGCCACGTTGACCAGCAAGTCCTTTCCTTTCAGTTCGGTCTTGCCGATTTCCAAAGAGTGCAAGTCATGTGATTTTAAAAAATCAATGGCCTGCTCAAACAGAGGATGCAGCAAAGTATATTTTTCTATGTTTTCAAGTCTGTCTATAACCATAATTCAAATGTTTTAAGTTAGTTATATAGGTAAATTATTCAAAGTCGTCTATGGTGTAATTCACAAAATCAGAAAAACGCTTCATCTGCTTGAAGATGTCGTCTGTACGATCCAAAAAGTCTGGAGCAAGAAAGAAGCTGTCCGGCTGGCAGCAGGCAACCGTATACTCTTTACACTGAAGGTATTTCAGATAGGGATAGTCCTTTGGAAATCCTTTTGGAGCTGTTTTTAGAAAATTCTCTCCGATGACGGGAAAGTATTGCTTGAAAGCGGGATCTTCCACTATACTGCGAAATTCATCTATATTGTCGTATACCGCTTGTCGCAGAGCTCTTAACAAGGGCGGGGGAGGACAATAACTTCCACCGGCCAACAAGCAGTTTCCCGGTTCCAGATGCACGTAATAGCCACAATGGTCGGATTTCTTTCCTTTCGCATTGATATATCCTCCCAGATGTGTCTTGTAGGGAGTTTTATCTTCGGAAAAGCGTGTATCACGATAAATACGGTATGTACAGTCCTTTGCTTCTATACCACGGATGCTTTCATCAAACAAAGAGATACGGGAGATAATTACTGTAAGCAAGTTTTCAAACTCGCTACGGGCGACGTCATACTGTTCCCGGTGAGAATTGAACCATTCACGATTGTTGTTTGCAGACAGTTCTTTCAAAAATTGAAATATAACAGGGATATTCATATCATATTCTTTCCTTATTATCTGCCAAATTTACGGATAATATTTCTAACATGCTACAAAGAAGGGTAAAAAAAAGCATCGGCTCTGGTAAACCGATGCTCCTTACACATTTATCAATCAAACAGACGCTTCTGTTTTTTGATGTACTTACTTATCACAAGCGGGTACGTCTCTTTTAATTAATCTTATATCTAATACTATGAAAAACACATTTATATAACACAACAAATTGGAATTTTGTTCATGCAGATGAGGATAACTTTAGCATAAAAAATGGGTGGGTCATTTTATTCTGCATCCGGTTTGCACTATCTTTGCAAGAAAATATGTAGAATATGGCCGAATATAAATTTGATGAAGATAGCGTTAAAGCGCTGATAGATTGGGCAAAGAGCGCATCTTTCCCTCAAAGTGTAACATTGTCTGATGCTGAGAACATAGTGGATGTGAAACGTTTTGTGCAAGCTAACTTGAGTGATATAGATGCACATTATCCTGATGATTTTTATAATCCTGCCATTACGCGGCTATATCGGCTGAAGGAATATATAGAAGAGAACAAATAAAGACTTGGCACTGATTATGCGGAAAGCCACGAAGCGATTAAGAAATCCGTGTTGTTTTGCATAATCAGTGCCAAACCTAATAAATCACCTGAGTTGTGACCCCATTATAGCTTTATCTTAAGTATCTTTCCTCCATATCCTTCGACGGCCACATTAGTAGCCTTATAGGGAAGCAGACTTATGTTTTCTTCTTTTCCGCTGAGCAGCTCCGTAGCTTTGTACTGGTCCATCTGCGGTATTTGCAGGAAGTCAAAAGCATGAGAAGGAATATTTATGGCAAGGTCTGCCGAGATATGGTCGAAGTTCACGACGAACAGCAGCAGGTCTCTCTCAAATTTGCGCAGGAATGTATATTGCTTATGTTCATTAAAGCGCCATCCGTTGACATTGGCATACATCAAATCGAAGAAAGCCCCCTGAGAGATGGCCTTTTCTTCATTGCAAAGAGTCAGTAGCCGTTTATAAATGCTGTATAGGTGTTTCTGGTCCTCCGTCAGCATCTTGCCGTCGAACTTGCCGCCATTGCGCCAACGGCGGATAGTATCTACACTCCAATAGTCAAAGATGGTTGTACGTCCGTCCCGGCCGCTGAAACCTTCACTATCCATGCCCAGCTCACCAAACTCCTGACCGAAATAAATCATCATCGGATTGGTGTTCATGCAAGCTGACACAATGAGTGCCGGAATCGCCTTGCGTGGGTTACTGGCAAAAAAGTCGGAAGCGATACGTTGCTCGTCATGGTTTTCCAGAAAGTTCAGCATGCGTTTTTCTATACCTCCCAAACTTTGCCAGGAACGGGTGATGGCAGTTGCCGATTCATACCCGCAAGTAACAGCCCGCAAGGTATCATAAAGTCCTACTTTGTCGTATAAATAATCAAACTTGCCACGGAACAAGTAATTCTTGTATTCTCCCGGGTTATAGACTTCGGCTATAAACAGCAGGGAGGGATATTGCTCCTTTACCTGCGGGATTGCCCATTCCCAGAACTCTACGGGAACCATTTCGGCCATATCGCAACGGAAACCGTCTATATTCTTTCCCGCCCAGAACAGCATGATATCCAGCATCTTGGTCCATGTGTCGGGAATGGGGTCGAAATGGCAAGTCCCGCCGTTCTGATAATCCACTCCATAATTCAACTTTATAGTTTCGTACCAATCGGTGATGTTTGGATAAGCGTCAAAACGGTTGTTTCCGGTAGCTTTTGCCGGAAACTCCCTATAAGGTTCGGCGGCTGCACCTTTCATGTCAAATTGGCCATGCAGTTCCGATTTCGGGATATAATAGAAGTTATTATATGGGCTGAACGCATAATTGGTATCATCGTTTGAACCCAGTTGTGAAGTGCCATCCGGCTGGGCATCCGAGTGATATTGACGGGCTACGTGGTTGGGAACAAAATCTATGATAACCTTCAGACCGCTACGGTGAGTGCGCTGCACCAGATTCTCAAACTCTCTCATACGCTCCGGTACGTCCTTGGCGAGATCCGGATCGACATCATAGTAGTCCTTGATGGCATAGGGAGATCCGGCTTTACCTTTCACAATGGCCGGATGGTCGGGTTGGATATTGTGACGGCGGTAGTCAGTTTGCGTAGCATGCTCGATGATGCCCGTGTACCATATATGTGTAGCGCCAAGCTTCTTGATTTCTCCCAACGCCTTGGCTGTAAAGTCAGCCATCTTGCCGCATCCATTTTCGGTGATGCTGCCATTATTGATGCAGTGGTTATTGTTGTTTCCGAATAGTCGGGTGAACACTTGATAAATAATCAATTTGTTTTCGTCGTTCATTTCTTTGTTTTCTATGTTATAGAATGGTTGTTTTATTCTTTCCAAATGCTGCCTTTGTCTATGAGCAGACGTTCCAATATATCATTGGTCGTATTATATCCCTGCATGAATATCTCCTCCGCCTTTTCCAGCTCTGTATTGCTGTATCCCTCCAAGTTATAAGGTTCTATCAGCAAATCAGCCTTCTCGCGTTCAGGAAAAGAGTTGGAGCGGAACATAAAGTTATAGGAACGTAAGGCAATGCTCACAATGTTCATTTTATACTTGGTTGCCATCAGAGGGCTGACATTCACGGCAATCACTTTTTCGCATATACGGCGGAGGGTAGAGACAGGCAGGTTCATCAGCAGGCCTCCGTCCACGTAATGGGTGCCGTCTATATTGACCGGGGCAAACAATACCGGCATGCAACACGAAGCTGCTACGCGTTCGGCGATGTCACCCTTATGGAAATGTACCAAACGTCCATGGTCCAGATCAGTAGCTGTAATAATCAGAGGAATTTGCAGTTCTTCCAGTTTTTTGGATTTCAAATTGCTTTTCAGGAAATCGATGAATTCTCCCAATTCAAACAATCCGACTTTGGGAATCACCAGTTTGGTCAGGTCCTGAAACTTGTGCCCGGCAAAGTAGTCAAGAACTTTATGCGGTTCATTGCCGTCGGCGTAGAATACCCCGGCCAAGGCTCCGGCGCTGACTCCGGAAAGTATATTGGGCTTTATGTCATGTTCCAATAAGGATTGCATGGCACCCAAATGGGCAAAGCCTTTGATGAAACCGCCGCTTAAGGCAAAACCTATCGGATATTTTTTAGTGAACCAGTTGTTCGTTACTACTTCCATGTTGAAAATATGATATATTGTTCGGCACGAAATTAATGATTTTATTGTAGGGAGAAAGGAAAATAGCGGAAAAAAGTTCAAAGTATTAAGAGAAAAGTCTTCTCTATTAAGGAGAAAGTTTTTCTTAGTTAGGGAAAAAGTTTTTATCAGTTAAGAAAAAACTTTGTTTATGGTTTGCGGATGTCTATCCCAAGCCTTGGGATAGACATCCGCAAACTGGGGATATGTATCCGCAGTTTGCGAACAAAGTTTTAGGATTAAGGGATACTGTTTGAGAATATACACTTAATTTTTTGCGATTGCTTTCAGCAGTGCATATCCTCCGAACCACTGAATCAGCATGCCCGGAATCCCCATACGGAAATCTTGCACAGCCAGAAAGAAATTACCGCACAACGCCCATTCAAAGACCGTACCGATAATTTGATAGGAGAGGACTACACCCAGCAATGCCAATAAAGAGATATTCTTGGCATAGCGTGCAGCAAGAGCGGCGGTTCCGGCCAGCAGACCGGACTTTATAAGTATGGCCGGCAACACGGCTGCTGCAGGCATGGCAAAAAGCAGATGATTGATGACCGGAGACAAGAGAGCCGTCAGCAGACCTACCTTGAAACCATATTTATAAGCAGCTATCAGTGTAAAGAAATAGATGGGAAGCAACGTCGGACCGCCTGCTGGGACCAGATGGCAGAGTTGCGGCAAGGCGATGTTTCCTGCCACGAACAGCAGGACGAATAGATAGGTCTTTACGTTGCCGAAAGGCAAAGAATAAAGTTTTGCAGATGTTTCCATTTGTATAATATTATAGTTGATAAATCTATTTTTAGTATGACTGTTTAAAACTGAAAAGGTTTAATCAAATCTTCACCAATTCATATTCCATGGTTCCCAATCCTATTTTCTCGGCATGGCGCAATCCGGCAAGCCAGTCTGTGTCGGGGTGCATCAAGTGGAACTTGTCGCATCCACACAAGTCGTCGTGCTCGTGTGCCGTGGCAAGGCAATTGTTACCGTGCAGTATCGGGGCTTGGATGACCATATCTGCACATGCCTTGTCCAGTGCAACCGGGTCTGCCGAAGCCAGAATGCCGAGGTCGGGCACAATGGCGGCATCGTTGTGGTTCCAGCAGTCGCATTCGGGAGATACGTTCATGATGAAGCTGATGTGGAAATGGGGCTTGCCCATAACGACAGCGAGGGCATATTCCGCAATCTTGTAGTTCAGGCGCTCGGAGGTATCTTCGGCTCCCATCACGGCACCGTCGTGCTGGCAGAGGGCTACGCACTGTCCGCAACCTACGCATTTGG
>CAUHML010000115.1 GCA_959606905.1 uncultured Bacteroides sp.
CTTTTGACCGTAAAGATACCTGGAGTCAAAAATATAACATGGTTTGGGATAAGTTATGGAACCTGAATTTATTTCCTAACGATGTAATCGGAAAAGAAATAAACTATTACTTGACAAAGCAGAATCCTTACGGGCTTCCTCTGGACTCTCGTAAAGAATACACAAAATCCGACTGGATAATGTGGACGGCAGCTATGTCTCCGGATCAAGTAACCTTTGAAAAGTTCTCTGATCCTGTCTATAAATACATTAACGAGACCGTGTCACGTGTGCCTATCAGTGATTGGCACCATACCGACAGCGGTAAATGGGTAGGCTTCAGAGCGCGTTCGGTGATCGGAGGATACTGGATGAAAGTGTTAATGGATAAAGTTCAGAATAATCAATAATTTTAAATCTAGTGTATTATGAAATGTAAAACTATGAAACATGGGAACATAGGACTACAATGCATGATGTTGGCATTCATCTTTACAGTCTGTTTCAGCAGTTGTAAAGACGACAAAGATACAACTGCAGCCCCTTATGATCCAAGTCAACCAGTAGAGGTAACGGACTTTACCCCTAAATCAGGAGGAACAAAAGTACGTATGATTATTTATGGTAGTAATTTTGGCATTGATCCCTCTATTATTTCAGTTAGGGTAGGTGGAAAAGAAGCTAAGGTTATTAGTGTAGAAGGCAATTGTTTATATTGCATTACTCCAGACCAGTGTTATGAAGGTACGATAGAACTAACAGTCGGCGAAACCCCAACTGTAACTATACCACAGAAATATAAATATGTCCAACAGATGCTTGTCACTACTTTATGTGGCTATGTGGATGAACTAGGAAATGGAGAAATAAAAAAAGAAGGTCCATTTAATGATTGTGGAAAGATAGATTCTCCTACGTGGTTTTCATTTGATCCAAAATTTCCGAATCTTCTTTATTTAACCCAAGACAATGGTGATCAAGGTAAAAAGCCTATACGAATTTTAGATTTAGAAAGAGAATACATAACGACTGGATTGGCTGCCGGAAGTGATGGAGTAGGACGTTTTCGCAGTATTACCTGGACATTAGATGGTGATACAATGATAATTGCATGCTCAAAAGGAGATGTTAATGGTGCAAGTAACATCTTCATGACTCGCCAAGGTAACTTTTTGGATCAGAAACGATTGACTACCGGTAATGGATGCCAAGCTTCTGCTGTGCATCCCAGAAATGGAGAATTATATTATAATAACTTCGGAGAAGGTATGGTGATAAGATATGATTATCACAAGTGGGGAATAAACAATAATAAGGAACATCAAGAAAAGCTGTACGCTATTCAAGATATAGATTGGGAATTCAATTATATCATTCACCCATCCGGAAAGTATGCATATATAGTGGTAATAAACCGTCACTATATCCTCCGTGCAAACTATGATGAAGACAAGAAAACATTTACCAATCCGTATGTCGTATGCGGAGCACCAGGTCAAGCTGGCTATGATGATAAAATTGGAGCTAAGGCGCGATTAAGCAGACCCTACCAAGGAGTGTTTGTCAAGAATCCAGAGTATAAGGCAGCCGGAAAAGATGAAATTTACGATTTTTACTTTACTGATCGTGATAATCATTGTATTCGAAAGCTGACACCAGACGGAATTACTTCAACTTTTGCAGGACGAGGAAGCGTTGGTATGAATATACATGCCAATGGTTATGTAGATGGGGCATTACGCGAAGAGGCTCGTTTTGATTCTCCAGCCGCATTGGCATACGATGAAGTAAACAATATATTTTATGTGGGAGATGTAAATAATCATCGTATCCGTAAAATTGCTTTGGAAAAAATACCGGAAGACCTCATTAGAGACCAATCAGATAAAAGAATATCGGATGAAGTTAAATAATAACCGAATAATATGGAATGCATAAATATTAAGAAATTGATAACTTTCTGTCTATTATTGATTTCTATAAGCGTTTTTGCGCAAAAAAAGATAGAAGTTACAGGAATTGTAACAGATGAGAATAAGGAACCACTGATTGGTGTGAATGTAACAGTAAAAGACCAGGCTGGCTTGGGAGCTATCACAGATATTAACGGACGTTACAAAATAAATGTTGAAGAATATTCAAGGCTGCTCTTTTCATATATTGGATTTGATAAACAGGAAGTGCTGATAAAGCAGCAACGTATAGTGAATATTACAATGAAAGAAGCCAATGCAAGAGAGATTGATGAAGTTGTCATCACCGGAACAGGCGTGCAGAAAAAACTGACGGTGACAGGAGCGGTAACGACTGTAAATGTAGACGACCTGAAATCAAATCCTTCAGCAAACCTCTCAAATGCTTTGGCAGGTAATGTAGCAGGTATTCTCGCCATGCAGACATCAGGGCAGCCGGGAGTGAATACTTCTGAATTCTGGATTCGGGGTATCTCCACTTTCGGAGCAAACAATTCTGCGCTGGTATTAGTTGATGGATTTGAACGTAGCCTGGACGAAATGAATATAGAGGACATTGAGTCTTTCACTGTATTGAAAGATGCTTCTACGACAGCTATATATGGTCCCCGTGGTGCTAACGGGGTAATCTTGATTACCTCCAAACACGGTAAAGCCGGTAAAATCAATATAAACGCAAAAGTTGAAACGTCTTACAACACACGCACCATTACACCCGAATTTGCAGACGGTTACACTTACGCACGCATGATGAATGAATCACGCATTACTCGTAATAAAGAACCTATATACCAAGATGATGAATTGGAGCTTTTACGATTAGGACTTGATCCTGATCTTTATCCGAATGTGGATTGGAAGGATGTGTTGCTGAAAGATGGAGCGATGACTTATCGTGCTAATGTGAACATGAATGGTGGTGGGGCTACTGCACGCTATTTTGTTTCACTTAGTTATATCAGCGAAGGAGGAATGTATAAAACAGACGACGCTATGCGTGAGGATTATAATAGCAACCCAAGTAGTCAACGTTGGAATTATCGATTGAACACGGACATTGATATAACTAAAAGTACTCTCCTGAAAGTTGGAGTTTCCGGTTCTTTAAAGAAACGAAATGCACCGGGACAAGGGGAAAATGTATGGAAATCATTGATGAATCAAAATCCGATTAGTGTTCCATTGATGTATTCTAACGGCTATATACCGGCATTTGGTAAAGAAGATGATCGCTCGAACCCATGGGTGCTTGCTACGCAAACTGGATACAAAGAGTTTTGGAATAATAAAGTACAGACAAACATTTCTTTGGAACAAAAACTGGATTTTATAACAAAAGGGCTACGCTTTGAAGGACGTTTTGGATTTGACATCAATAATGATAATGAAATCAACCACAAGAAAATGCCTGAAACATGGCGTGCACAACGTTTCCGTAATTCGGCGGGCGAAATAGTGTATGATCGACAAAGGGAAGAACAGAAGATGGAACAGACCAGTAAGTCATCAGGTAATCGCAGAGAGTTCCTCGAAGCTTTTTTACAGTATAATCGTGGATTTAAAGAACACCATGTAGGAGCAACTCTCAAATATAGCCAGGATGCTTATAAAACAACTGTTGATGTTGGTACAGATGTAAAAAACAGTATTGCCAAACGTCATATGGGAATAGCCGGACGAGCCAGTTACAACTGGAATTACCGTTATTTCGTCGATTTCAATTTTGGATACAACGGTTCGGAGAACTTTGCTGACGGACATCGGTTCGGTTTTTTTCCTGCATTTTCTGTTGCTTGGAATATAGCTGAAGAAAAATTGATCAAGGATCATCTGAAATGGATGAACATGTTTAAACTACGTTATTCATACGGAAAAGTCGGAAATGATCAGTTGGGAACACGCTTTCCTTATTTATATACCATTTCCGGTAAGTATACAGAAAAAGTGGATGACAAAGATGTAGAAAAGATATTCCCCGGATGGAATTGGGGAGATTACGGATACGATAAAAAGTTTGATGGTATGACATATAGCATGTTGGCTTCCGAAAATGTAACATGGGAAATTGCTACCAAACATGATTTTGGAGTAGATTTATCTCTATTTAATGATAAATTGACAGCTACAGTCGATTATTTCCACGAGCAACGTGATGGCATTTACATGGAGCGAAAATTTCTTCCAGGTATGGTAGGTATCGTAAGAAGTAATCCTAAAGCCAATGTCGGTAGTGTATTATCTGAAGGATTTGACGGTCATTTTGCTTACAAACAAAAGTTAGGTAAAGTAAATCTCACCATTCGAGGTAATATGACTTATAGTAAGAATGAAATTCTGGAGAGAGATGAAACAAATACTGTCTATCCTTATCAATTAGAAAAAGGATATCGTGTCAATCAGGCAAAAGGACTTATTGCGTTAGGTCTGTTCAAAGATTACGATGATATTCGTAATAGTCCTAAACAACAGTTTGGTAAAGTACAGCCAGGTGACATCAAGTATAAGGATGTGAATGGTGACGGGGTCATTAATGATGGAGATAAAGCGGCTATTGGAGCCACTACCAAACCGAACTTGATTTACGGATTTGGTATTTCGGCACAATGGAGAGGACTTGACTTCAATGTTCACTTTCAAGGAGCCGGCAAGTCTTCATTCTTTATTGAGGGCTCTACCGTATATGCTTTCAAAGACAACCAATGGGGAAACGTATTGGAGAATTTGGTGGAAAATCGCTGGGTGGATGCAGAAACTGCTGCCAGGTTTGGTATTCCTGCTAATGAAAATCCAAATGCTTCGTATCCTCGTTTAAGTTTCGGTGGAAATGATAACAATTTCCGGAAGTCTACATTTTGGTTGCGTGATGGTTCTTATTTGCGATTAAAAACTCTGGAAGTTGGCTATACTTTACCTAAAACAGTTGTAAACAAACTGAAATTTAATAAGATACGCGTATTCTTTATCGGAACGAACTTATTGACATTCGCTAAATTCAAAGAATGGGATCCTGAACTCGGTAGTTCTACAGGTACCGAGTATCCACTTTCCAAAGTCTTTTCTCTAGGTTTATCTGTTAATATCTAATTTAATATACGTGAAATGAGAAGAATATATTATATATGCATATATATCCTATTAGGAGTAGGAATTGCATCCTGTGCGGACAACTTGGATTCTGACAAGTATTTCAAAGACCGCATGTTACTTGAAGATGTGTTTACTGATGAAACACGGACAGAAAGGTGGTTAGCACATGCTTTTTCATATCTGTCAGGAGAAAATATGGATGTTTCCAGTAAAGATAATAATCTGTTCTGCTTTGCCGATGATATTTATTTCGGTGACCGTGATGATTATAAAACATTTAAGAACGGTACATATAATGAAGGCTTCCGACATTCTTGGGGAGCAAGCTATAAAGGCATTCGTCAAGCTTCTATTTTTATTCAAAATGTTGACATGAATATGAAGATTACGGAACAGGAAAAAGCAGACTTTAAAGCACAAGCGCGCTTCGTAAGAGCTTATTACTACTGGCTTTTACTTCGTAGGTATGGTCCTATACCTTTGTTGCCGGACGAAGGACTTGATTACACTGATAGTTATGAAGGTTTGGCACGGCAACGCAATACTTATGACGAATGTGCCAACTACATTGCTTCCGAAATGGCTTTAGCTGCAAAAGATTTACCATTGGAGAGAGGAACCAACCACATAGCTCGTCCAACCAGAGGAGCCGCTCTAGCTGCGCGTGCCAAAGTGTTACTGTATGCGGCAAGTCCGATAAACAATCCTCGCCCGGAAGATACAGAAAGATTTACTGACTTGGTGGACCATGATGGTAAATGTCTCATTGCGCAGGAATATGACGAATATAAATGGGCAAAAGCTGCTGCAGCTGCACTTGATGTGATGAAACTCGGGCAATATGAGTTGCATTATTCGTTAGCAAAGACAGAATCAAGTCCAGGCTTTCCTAAAACCGTTACTCCCTATCAAGATAACGATTTCTCGAAACAGGATTGGCCGGATGGGTACAAAAATATAGATCCGTTTGAGTCATACCGTTCGCTCTTTGATGGTGATTTAGCAGCCTCAGATAATAAAGAATTGATTTTTACACGTGGTAAAAATCAGGGTGACCGTGATCTGGCGGATATGGTCAGGCATCAACTCCCATCAATTTATGGTGGTTGGAATACACATGGTATGACACAAAAACAATGTGATGCCTATTATATGGCTAATGGGGATGATTGTCCGGGTAAAGAACGTGAATTAAATATTCCTGGTCGTAGTGACATGCGCGAACGTGCAAATGGATTTGTCAGCAAAACAGAAGCAGGAACTGAAGGATATGAACACTTACGTGCTGGAGTCTCCAAGCAATATGCCGGGCGTGAACCTCGCTTCTACGCTTCCGTCGGATTTAATGGAGCTATATGGCCTATGCTACAAAATTCATCCCTAACCCCTGCCCAGCCGGTAGATGTACAAATATTCTATTATCGTGGTAATGGTAATGGATATACGAATACAAATTTCTGGTTACGTAGTGGAATAGGAATTATGAAATTTGTCAGTCCGGATGATACAGCAGTAGGCAAAATAAACGACCGCATCACTAAAAAACCAGAGCCTGCAATCCGCTACGCAGAAATATTACTGATATATGCGGAAGCTTTGAATGAGCTGGAAGATGGATCCACGTATGACATTTCGTCGTGGGATGGCTCTACTAGTTATTCCATCAAGCGTGACATTAATGAAATGAAGAAGGGGATTCGACCGATTCGCTGCCGTGCCGGTGTGCCTGATTATGATCTTACTACTGTATATGGGAATAAGGATGAATTTCGTAAGAAGTTGAAACGTGAGCGCCAAATTGAATTAATGGGTGAGGGGCATCGATATTTTGATTTACGTAGATGGAAGGATGCTCCGGTGGAAGAGGCAATGAAAGTATATGGATGCAATACGTTAATGACTGATTCGGAAGATCAAAAAGTTCTATTTCATTCTCCTGTGGTTATAAACGATCTGCCTTCAACCTTCTCGCGCAAACTATATTTCTGGCCTATTAGCCATGATGAGTTAAAACGGAATAATTTGTTAACCCAGAATCCTGGATGGACATATAATGATTAATATAAAAAAGTATAATATGAAAACTATATATAATTGTTGGATTGTATTGTCCGTTTTGCTATTAGCTACATCTTGTAATGATGAATGGACAGAAGAACAGTATAAGCAATACATATCTTTTGCAGCTCCCATAAACGATCAGGGTGTCATGAACATCTATGTGCGGTATAAAACAGATGGTAAAGTAACGTATAAGTTACCTCTAACAGTGAGTGGAACCACTATGAATTCTCAAGATCTGGATGTACATGTCGCCATAGATCCAGATACTTTGAATATTATGAATCAGGAACGTTTTAGTACACGAACTGAATTGTTCTATGAGCTATTGGATGAGAAGTTTTACAGTTTTTCTGAATCGGTTCATATCCCTGCCGACTCTTATGCGGAAACTATGAATATTGATTTTACATTAAACGGAATTGACATGGTAGAAAAATGGGTATTACCTCTGACTATAGTTGATGATGCTTCTTATAATTATATGAGTCATCCGCGTAAGAATTATGCAAAAGCACTCTTAAGGGTTATTCCGTTCAATGATTATTCAGGAAGTTATAGTACAACTACTATGGAAGTGTTTTTTCGTAATCCGGATGGAAGCATTGATAAAAAGCCAATGGTTGCCAATTCACGTACTGCATACGTAGTAGACGAAAATACAATTTTCTTTTACGCAGGTTTAGTCGGTGAGAATTTAGACAAAGAGATACGCCGTACCTACAAAATATATATGCAATTTGATCAGGAAACAAAAACATTGAAAGTATGGCCGGAAGATGATAGGATTAATTTCGAATTGTTTGGTACACCTGATTACAGTGTTGCGGTAATTAAAGATGCTACTCGTCCATACTTGGAACATCATTATGTCTCCTTTTCGATTGAGTATAATTATGATGACATTACTTCTGCTCCGGGAGCAATAGTGCCATATAAAGTAAAAGGTACATTAACGCTTGAACGTAACATCAATACCCAAATACCAGATGAAGATCAACAGATTGAGTGGTAATATTAGTCTTTACTAGAAGAGGTTAAAGAAATACGTCTGAAAGGATTTCCCCCCTGTTACAAAACAGTTGTAGCAGGGGGAAACTTCATTTTAAGGCATTTCTCGAATAGTCACTTTTAATGATTAAGACAAAAATAAGCTATTCTTTCGATGATATATTAATGGATAAAATGCCTGTTTTTAATGCAAAAGTAATCTATTTATGATTATCTTTGCATTGAATTTAGCATATCAAGAAATGACAGTAAGAGAATGGATCAGAGAAAAAGAAATCAATGGGACTTCAACTTTTAGTGTTGAAGAGCTTCGTTCTTGTTTCATTGCTTCATCAGAACAAGTAATTAAGAATGAACTTTACCGATTAAAAATGCAGGGCAAAATTTTGTCTGTTTATAAAGGATTTTATGTAATTGTTCCCATACAATATGCTGCCAAACGTATTGTACCGCCAATATATTACATTGAACAGCTAATGAGTTTTCTGAAAAAACCCTATTACATTTGCCTGTTAAATGCTGCTGAATTATTAGGTGCTGCCCATCAACGTCCACAAAAGTTTTCAGTAATGACTATTCTTCCCAAATCGTCTGTTTCAGAAAATAAAAATAGTTTTTTGAGTTGGATATATCGCAAACAGATTCCTGATAGACTTTTACAAGAAAAGAATTCAGAAACAGGAACTATTCTTTTTTCTAATCCAGAGTTAACAGCTATTGACCTTGTACAATATGAGCAATATGTAGGTGGATTATCACGAGTGTCTACTGTATTAGCTGAACTTGTTGAAAAGACAGATTTCTCTAACGCAGTGGAAGATTATTTGTTTGATAATACATCCGTAGCAACTATTCAGAGACTAGGTTATATTTTGGATTGTATTCTCAATGAATCAGAACAGGCAGATACACTATATGAACAGTTACGGATTTATGATAAACGTTTGAATTATATACCTTTGAGTTCACGCCATCCTCGAATTTTGAAGGGTGCGAATAGACGTTGGAAAATAAATATAAATATTGATATAGAAATAGACGAACTATGATAAACAGAGCTGCTATAATGCAATGGAGAACACATGTTCCATGGAATGCAAACGAACAAGTTGAGCAAGATCTTATTATTAGTCGGGCATTAGTTGCCATCTTCAGTGATGATTTTTTAGCTTCCAAACTTGCTTTTAGGGGTGGAACTGCATTACACAAATTATATCTTTCTCCGCAGCCTAGATATAGTGAGGATATTGATCTTGTACAAATCGATGCAGAACCAATTAAATCTACTATGTATAGACTAGGTGAAGTCTTGAATTTCTTGCCAGACCGAGTCACAAAACAGAAAAGATTTAATAACACAATGCTTTTTCGTATGGAATCGGAGATACCACCGACTGTGCAAATTCGATTGAAAGTGGAGATTAACTGTTTTGAACACTTCAACGAATTAGGGCTAGTCAAGATTCCTTTTTCTGTAGACAATAGTTGGTTTACAGGACAATGTGAATTAACGACTTATAGACTGAATGAACTGTTAGGCACTAAGTTACGCGCATTATATCAGCGTAAAAAAGGTCGTGACTTATTTGATTTATACAAAGCTCTCACTTTACATGAAGTAAATCCGGATGAAATTATTCGCTGCTATAAACGATATATGGACTTTGTTGCCGGACAACCACCTACTTACAAACAGTTCATTTTGAACATGGAAGAAAAGATGAACGATATGGATTTCTTAGGGGATATCCAAAATCTAATACGTCCTAATGAGATGTTCAATCCTCAAGAAGGGTATGAGCTTATTAAAGAAGTATTGATTGAGCGTTTGAAAAAAGACTTTTAAATTCATATACTTTATTACATACACTTATCTATTTTTGATTTTGTTTTTTGGGGGAGGGAAAGACAAAATAATTCATAATTCAAGCACATTATTCATTAATATACCTGATAAAAAATAAAAGCTATTTTTTATCAGGCAAAATCTCTGGTTTTTACCTGATACATCTTCTTATAACAATACAAAAACAACACAATAATGAATAATACACTAAATTACAGCAGGTTACATACTTATATCTTAGTTTGGACAGGACCCGGAAAACCAACTTTGCACGGATGACTTCGCCGGACATTGGGCTCATAATGCCAATCTTTCCGTGAAAGCGATCATGGGAGTGGCCGGATACAGCGAGATGGCTCGTATGCTCGGATTGAATGATGTAGCAGACAAATATGCGGAGATAGCCAAGAAAATGGCAGTCAAGTGGGAAGGAATGGCAAATGAAGGAGATCATTACCGTTTAGCTTTTGACCGTAAAAACACTTGGAGCCAAAAATATAACA
>CAUHML010000116.1 GCA_959606905.1 uncultured Bacteroides sp.
ACTGTAGATGTAGTGGTTTCTTTCTCTTTAACATCTGATGCTTCCGTTCCGATGATTTCTTCCGGCAGTTCGTCCGGTTCCGGTTTCAGGTCCATCGGCAACCAAACGGTGAATACTGATCCACGATCTATCCGGCTGTCCACTTTAATACGGCCACCATGTATATTTACATATTCCCTTACCAAATGAAGTCCGATGCCACTACCTATTTTTTCGTCTCCTTCATTTCCTACCTGATAGAAACGGTCGAAGATATAAGGAAGGTCTGATTCGGATATTCCGATTCCAGTGTCGGATACGGATATTCTCACGTAGTTTCTTCCTTCTATTTCTTCTGTTGCAAGCAGTAAGTCGACCGTCCCGCCTTCCGGCGTATATTTGAAGGCATTGGACAAAAGATTATTCATAATCTTATGTACCTTATCCCGGTCGAAGAACATATAAAGCGCTCTATGTTCAGATTGGTTCACAAAGTTAAGGTGCTTCTCTACTGCCATTGGCATGAAGTTGTTATAGGCAGAAACAATAAATTCCTCCATATCGCCGTTCATCAGATGCAACCTCTCTCCTTTCATTTCCAGTTTGCGGAAATCGAGTAGCTGATTCACCAATGACAATAGGTTTTGAGCATTCTTATAGATGGTATTCAGTTGCTTTTTCATCGCATCGTCTGTCAATCGACGTATCACCATGTCTAATGGCGTGATAATCAATGTCAGCGGAGTGCGGAGTTCATGGCTTATATTTGTGAAGAAGCGGAATTTCATCTGATCCAGTTCTTCTTTCTGCTTCAACGCTTCCTCTTCTTGCATACGAATCATCTTCTGCCGGTTGCGGCGGTTTATTACGTAGATCAGCCCGAAGATTAAGAGAATAACTAAAATTGCATAGAAAATACGAGCGGCCAGTGTATCCCAGAATGGGGGATGAATTACAATTTTGAATGCAGACTCCGGTCCCCATATCCGGTCGTTTCCGGCAGCGGACACACGGAAGATGTATTCGCCCGAAGGGAGATTATTATAGACCACACGTCCTTGTCCATTCTCAAAAAGGGTTTCCGTCCATTCTTTGTCAAATCCTTCCAGTTGGTAACGGAAAGAGGTTTGAGAAGGATTAGGGAAGTTCAGACCAGAAAACTCAAGTGTGATATAGTTCTCATCATATTTTAATTGTACTTCGTCCGAATAACTTAATGCTTTATCAAATAAGACACGTCCGTTATATATTTCGCCCGAAACAACCGGAACATTAAACAAGCGGAATGAGGTAAACAGAGGACGATTGAGGCACTGATTATCTATCATGTTTTCTGGTGAGAAAGCAATAAAGCCGTTCATCAGCCCCAGGAAAAGCTGATTGTCCCTGGTCATTAACGAAGGGAAACTATATAAATCATCCTGACGGATTTCATCTTCCGACAGACAGCTGATTACATGAAAGCTGTATTTATCTGCTCTTCTGTCTACTTTTATCTTATAAATAGAAGTGACTGTCGAAATCCATATATCATGGTTCTTATCTTCCACTACGTTCAGGATAGCTTTAGACAGACCTTCTTCTTTCCCTAATGTGTAGCTTTGCCCATTGTAAGTCAAAACGCTCAAGCCATATTGTGTAGCAAACCATAAAGTTCCCTCATGGTCTTTGAGTATCTGATTATACTTGATACTTCCCTGATTGAAAATAGAATTAGCCTGGCCGTCTTCCTCCGGTATCCATATTTTATTCGTTGCAGGATCGTAAATGTAGAGTCCGTTATCACTGCCTACGACCAACCGGGATTGATTATCTATGGCCAATGCATTCGCTACTTTATATTTTTTGAGTTCGGGAAACTGTTCGGACAATAAGTTTATTTGCCCGTTTTCAGGATTGAATAATCCTACACCACCATATATACTTACCCACAATCGACCGGAAGAATCTTCGACCATGACACGGATATTACTGAAATCCAATTCATTCTGATAATCCGTATCGGGATAATCGTAAGATTGTACCTTTCCATGATCTATGCAGTAGAGCCCATCGTGGTATGTTCCGACCCAAACACGCTTCTTGCTGTCCTCATAAAGTACACGGCAATTCTTCTGACTGAATTCATGATAGAATCTGTTCATGCTTTTAGTCTCCGGTTCATAGCGATAGACACCCTGCGTAGTACCCATCAGAATTTCTCCTTTAGATGTTTCGAGCATACAGCGGATTTCCTCTCCTTTCCAGTCGCCATTTATCATCTTCTTATTGTACAGCACTATTTTATTCATGCTGGGATGATAATAACACATTCCCTGATTATAAAGTCCTATCCAAACGGAATTATTTTCCCGGTCGCAATAGATGCTTTGAATACCGTTTCGTACTGTATTACCTGATAATAAAGGAATATCCAGTGTCCGGGTTACAGAGAAATTGTGCATATCAATGACATAGAATCCATCGATAACGGTTCCTACCCATGCATTTCCACCTTTATCCACATCCATAGAAGTAAACCATGAATAGTGTCCGAGTTGGATACCTGAAATTTGGTTCCATTTTTTATTATAGACATCATAATAGCCTACTCCACGATCCCACATCAACCAAAAGTCACCATTATCGAGTATCTTCAAAACCACACGGTCATCCGGTTTCAGTTGGTCTTTCAGGAAATCAAGTTGATGCACGAAACGTTTCTTTTCTAAATCGTAGCAACGGATAGCCCCTTTCTGATGAACCATCCAACTGTATTTTCCATGACTTTCTACTCCGAGTAATCCTCCATAGTATTCCATAAACTCATCATTCCTACAAACCTGTTCGATTGATTTTGTCTCTGCATCGTACATATAGACAGAGGAACCCGGCGTCAGAAACCAACAATGTTTCTCTGAATCAATAATCAGGTCCGCCACTTTATCCTTTAAGCCGAATTGTTGAAATAAAGAATCTACGTTATAGATGTACTGTTCGGTAGTCAAATCGAAGACGCGTAGGCTCTTGCGTTCTTTCATCCACAAACGTTTGTCGGCATCAATATATTGTTCGGGAATAATATGGTTATATGCTATCGAATATTCGCCATGAATATTGAAAGGGAAATTTGAATAGTTCGCACCATCATACAGGCTTAATAACACAGTACTTCGCACACCGATACGTCCGTCGGGAATGGGGAAAACGCTTTTTACATAGTTATCCGGTAATCCTTCGACAACTCCAATCTGGCGGAATACATAAGGGGATTCTTGCGAGCTAATATAACCCGGATACAATAATCCCATTAGTATGATTAACAAACATATTCGAATTTTCATGGCCATCTTTTTTTGTAGTACTATTATTAAGTACGAACGAAGAATCAAATCCCCTTATCCTACTTTACTATTATTTTCTGAATTTCGAGTTTATCTCCGGCTTGCTCTATCTGTAAACGAAGTACACAAGCTCCTGCGGGAAGAGTGAGTTTTCCTATTTCTCTTTCCGTCCATTGTATAGAACTGGGTAATTGCATGGGTTCTGTCTTTACTTCTGAATCAGAAGCT
This sequence comes from uncultured Bacteroides sp., assembly GCA_959606905.1. The sequence goes on from CAUHML010000116.1 coordinate 3,531, forward strand.
ACGGACAATAAAGAATTTCCTTTTGATTGATAAACAAGATAAACGGTATAATCTCCATCGGTAGGAATACTTACAGTATAATTCATCCATTCTCCATCTTCTATTTGGGTAACGACGTAATTATCTTCTTCTTTTCGTAGCTCTACTGCTCCGTCAGGTCTGTATTCGTTGCCACGTTTCTTTCCTACATTGTGATAGGTATGCCCTTCGGGATCTTCCGCAAGACAATAATAATCGTAATCGGCAGCCGATATTTCACTAGGTAGCAAATGAATTCCTGATACACGCTTTCCCGTAGAGAAAGAAACGGGATCGCCTGCCATCCAGGGAGTCAATCGCTTGGTCAATGTTCCCCAGCCAGTCCATTCATAAAACCAGTTGGGTGCTATCCCCCAGTTTTCGCAACCGTGATGTTCTATCATATAATCACGGTAACGTTTCAACCAGGTATAGTTGTTCTCCGGCAATCCGGCACGTACTGCATAATGCGCCAATGCCATTTCACGGGTTCCGCCACTACCTGCTACGTCTCCACGTCCGTGAGGAGATACGGCTACGGATTCCCAACGTCCACTACGGCTTTTTATCTGGAGAAATTTTCCGTTCTCAAAGGTAACTTCATTTGAATTCTTACTATAACTTGTCGGTTCCCAAGGCTCTTTTTGCTCTTCATAGGTCTGGACTTTAGAGAGGTTATAACGATAGTTCCATTCCAAACCAAGAAGCAAACGGTTATTGAGACAATTATACAAAGAATCTCCCTGATTCCATGCCATTTCTGCGATAGCTACATAATTGTGGATACCTGCCAATACATATCCCTGGTCGCGACTCGACTCCTGACATTGACCGTTTGGATAGATATAATACTGTAGCTGTTCATCGTATCCATAATCTGAAATCTTGTTTTCTCTTCCTTCCAATTTATAATCAAGCATGGTTGGTGATTTCTTAATCGGTTCTTTGCTAGTGACCGTCGGTCCTGAAGGATAAGGTAAATCATCCGGTCGATGCTTCATTCCCAATAAATAACGGTAAGCACGGTCATACATTACTTCGTTATCTAAGTAAATCCCCATTGCCATCATTCCACGAGCAGCGAAAAGTCCTTGATTACCAAACCTTGCGGCATCGAAATTAAAAATATTCCAATAGAATGTAACTCCGTTCTTTGAATCATCCCAGTAATTTGCATATTTGGAAGAGAAATCTTCCGTATTGCTATATCCAGGATAGACCAACATATTTTTAAAACGTTGCTGGTCTTCTACTTTCCAACCGGAATAATCACGCATTAATTCGGCGGCATCAATTAAAAGGTAAATCTTTCCGTTATCTAATGGTCCTGTTCCACGACTACTTGTATTGGTATAATAAGAATTAGCATTCAGATATTCGACCGCTTTACGGGCATAAGCCTCATCGCCCGTCAGATGCCAAAGCAATGCTAAGTCATGTGCCCGCCTGCCATCTACTCCGATAGTAGCATTAAAACGTCCTTCTCTGATTTGTTTTCCCGATTGATAACTTGCGTATTGAGTGAAGAATAGGGAGATTCCTTTAATTTCAGAAAAGTAGAATAATAAGGCTCATGTTTCGCCTTGACCATAGCTTTCATCCGGTCTAAATCACCTTGGGTATAGGTGATTCCGGGATGGATAAAGTTACGTCGTTGCGCTTGCACTCCATTTTGAATATTCCCAATCCATACAATCCCAATAATCCATATAATTTTGTTAATCATAGTGCGATTCGTTTTTTATACAAGTGATAAGCAAAGATAGTATTTAGTAATAAAAAGGAGTTCAAAGTGAATGAAACATTTACTTTGATTAGCATAAACCCGGGAATAAAACTCTTGTATTTATACTCATGGTTCTCTTCCAGACTCCTTAATTCTGATTCCAGTGCAGCTTTGCTCTCATCTATTAATAGATAAGTTATTATCTTCCTATTGCAAAGTTCTTTCCTTCTAATACTAAAGTTACTCTTATCTAATAGAAATCTATAATTGCAAGCTTTGATTATAAAAACGAAAGTTTCATTTATATAATTGCAAGTTCTAATTATATAAATGAAACTTGCATTTATAGTTTATGTTTAACCTAAAGAAAGTTTGATATTAGAAGAAAAGAAGTTTGCACCTAATACAAAGAGATTTTTCCATTCATACTTCATATACCAGATTATGCTATTTGACTGTGATATTCTTTATGTATTCATTCGTGATAAAATCATCTATATTTTTCATCTTCATGCCGTTGATAATCACATTATCGAAGATGATATTCTTGACGGAACGTTCTTTATCAAACCCTTTCAATAGAGATGGATTCTCCCCTACTCCATTATAAATGATATTCCGAAAAATAATATCTTCAATTCCCCGGCCGGGTTGCTTATCATACTTTGAATTGAAACGAACATTAATATGAAACAATCTTCCCTCCTGGATATTCTCTACACGGATATCCTCAAATAATGCCTTGCGTACCAAGTTTTTATCACCGCAATCCACTGCCATACAGCCCTGATAAAGAAGATCATCTTCATCATGTTCCAGAATATCGACATTACGGACAGTTATATTCTCAAGAATCTCTCCAGCCTTATCGTCCGGGTTACCGTGTCCTCCAATGTTGATCGGATGAGCAATATCCGCCCAAAGGATTGAATTCTGTAAAGTCACGTTACGACTTCCTCCGTAATAGTTCCAGCGATGGGCATAGATGGCAATACAATCATCACTGTTCCGCATAAAAACATTGTCTATTAATACGTCACTGCAACACATCAGATCTATGCCATCACTCCATCCTTTACAACTAAAAGACTTTAAATTATTGATGGTCAACCCTGTAGACTCACCACCAAATACTGTATAGTGATCTGGATTTATAACTGTAATACCGTCAATCCATATATTTTTAGAATGAGTAACTTCTATTCCACGGATCGGATGGTCGAGAATACCACGCCCGACAATGCGTACATTTTCAGCTTTGTCAATCAATAATTTAGCTTTTACAACAGCTCCGGGAGCTAAATAAACAGTAGTATTGGAAGGAATCTGTATCTGTGTGTTCGGCAAATCTTTCGGACGATGGACACCCGGTCCGAAATACATTACTTTGTCACTGCTTTCAGTATAAGTTTCTGTTTCCAAAGGATTAGCAAACAAATGAAGATTATGCAAACGATCACCGTTAAACTCAATCGACAGGCATTGAGGTCTAGTGAGTGTAAAAAAGATAGCATTGTGGTTTACCGTATGTTGTATACCTATTGCTAACGGACGGATTTTCACATCCTGAATGGTGCCATTGTTCTTTTTCACCATCACTTCTACGGGACTGCCTATATCAAACTGTACCATTGAAGCAGATTGTACCCGATCCATATCTACTTGGACTTCATATTCGAATACATCTTTCCATTCACCGCCTGCTTCACGTACTTTGACTGTATAATCATCATTATGTGGCATACCAGTGTTCAATCCTTCCGGATAGGTTACTAATTGGGCATTCCCGAATGTCGAAAATGCAATAGCTATTGCTAACAAACATTTTCTTTTACCTGATAAAACTCCTACTATATTCATATCACTAAACTATGTTATATTTTAATTATTCTGTTTATTGAAGTTCTTTCTAAAACTATACTTTCTATTCCACCCAGGTTGGCAAACTGGTAACAGAAACTATAGAAAAAATAACCAATGCAAAAAATCTCCTTTATTGTCTATTACGAACAATAAAGGAGATTTACCTAGAACATTCCAGTTTTTTCTGTCTTCTTATTTTTTACTTTTTACATACGGTTCTGCATATTGAGTCGGCAGTGCTCTCGATATGTCTTTGAAACATTTAGTAAAACTAGTATACAATACACCTTCCTATTCTTTATTATAGCTTTATTCGAACGGAACTGCCAAGTACTAGAATATGAATTGAAAACGTCCCTGTACTACACTAAAGTTTGTGCTTTCGATCTCTTTGATATGCGAGCCGGGGATGAAGTAGCTATAATTCAATTTGACAGCAATGTGTTTATTGATATAGTAATTCAATCCGAAGGAGAGGTCTTTCTGTGTTCCGCCTTTTATTCCGGCATCATTCAGAGAGAGATAATTGAAACGGGCACATAGTTCAAGTGCTTTTCCTTCCGGTCTTCCGGGACAGGCTACTTCTTCGTCATACAGATAATTCTGTCCCAACAATAGCCAGGAACATTGCAGATAAGCTCCTTGTGCCGTATAGTTCTCAAAACCCTTTTCCCGTTTTACATGGGCGCGGATGTATTCACCCTGAAGAAAGAATTTATGATAGTAAATTAGCAGTTCGGTTCCTATTTTAAATTGGGATGCTGCATGATCTACATCTGCTTGTATTAATGTACGATTATCAATCGTGCTCACGCCCGGAGATTTATAAGTAAACGTATTCCTGTTCTCATCTTCGGGAAGCGTGCCGTCCGGTGTACGATGGATAGCTGCTAATCCTATATGTATCAGTTTCGCTTGCTCATAAAGTGGACGGTAAACCAAACGTCCGTCAATGGCATATCCTTGCGATGCGTTTTTCAGGTTGCTCAAATCATTATCGGTAAAGAATCCGCCACACAGATAGTAATATTGGGTACGATAGGAATAGGCTACTCCCATACGTCGGCTATTTGTCAATGCCAGCACAGCTCCCGGAGATTGGTTGAAGCGAAGATCAAATGTACTACAAATCATATCGAGACTGAATGGCTCATAGAATTGTCCTATCTGAATGGAACTATTCTTATAGGAATAGGTGGCAAAAGCATCTTTGATGGCTACTTTGTTTCCGGCATATCCCATTTCCAGTTTCATTCCCCAGTTCTGATAGGTAGCTTTTACACCGATGCGAAGGTCATTAAATTCCGTGCCGTTGCCAAAGTTATTCGGATTCTTCAGATACACTCCTCCATCCATTAATAGACGCCCGGTGATTTTATATTGTATGCCATCGGGCAGATTCTGTGCCGTTATCCGGGAAGTCGTTAGTATTAGAGATAGAAGGAAGGAGAATTTCAAATATAGTCCTATTATTTTCATCGTCCACCTTTTATCAAATTTGTGAAAAAGTAGTTGGCTCCATACCTTCTCCCGTAAATTTTATCCCGTTGCTCATTTCGGCTTCTTTCGCTTTCTTCAGCTGTTTCTCTTTTTTATAGCGCTGTATCAGGTAAATCATGGAGCAGGTGAAAGCAACCGTACAGATCAGTCCTACGTAACCGGATAATATATTATAAAATTCCAACCAGTTTATGTCTACATGGGCAAATTCTTTGAACATCAAGACAAGTACAGTTCCCGTATATCCGATAAAATCAATGGTCACAATGAAGAAACCGACATTTCCTTTTATCTTGAAACAAGCGATGAAGCGGTCGAAAAAAATGCTTTGAAAACAGAGGTAGGCAATATACAGACAGAGACTTTGGACAAACAGCCAGGTGATTGCATCCAATTGCAGAGAATCATAATTGAAAGATATAAAACTCATGGTGGCTGTCCCAAGTACGACCAATCCCAGCAGGGCAACCAAAACTTTTATGTTACTTTTCACAAAGACCATCGCTCCGAATAACGCCAGAATTATTAATGTAACGACTGTATCTACCTGCGCAAACATCCATGAGGACTGTCCGTTCATATCAATAATCTTCACCAGGAAATCTTCCTTAATATCTCTAAGCACTACCAACATTAGGTTAGCTACAAACAATAATACAAGAAATGGCATAAAGTCGATGAACAGTTCTTTCCGTTGCTTGCCATTCAGAGTTACACGACTACTCTTTTGTTCTATATCTTGTGCCGTAGGTTGTGGCAAACGGGTTAAGCTATATCCCAAAAGAGCCAATAAAGGAAGTGCAAAAGCACCGATAAGTGCCGGCATCCAAAATTCGCTGACGTTCAATGTATTCATAACGAACAATCCGATGGATTTTGCCGTTCCCGAACTGATAACAATACTGATTCCTAAAAGACTGGCCAAAATATCCGTAGTGCGGCGACCTTCGATAAAACTGAAAATAACTCCCCACATACAGCCCAATGACAATCCATTGAAGAACATGGCAAACATATTATAAGGAGTGGGAAGTGCTCCGAACGCAACCAATGACAATTCCGCTACGGCAATGGAAACGAGTATAAACTTCAGGCGATTCTCTCTCTTCAATTCGGAAATCAACTTGATACCTATAAACTTGGCTATCAGATAACCTGCTATCTGAATGATAGTAACCAGTACTTTATAATCAAAGCCGAATGCTTCTATCCCGTCAAAAGTAGCAGCTGTGAAAGGTTTGCGCAATGTATAAACCAGTGAGTAAGAAAGAAGGGCTGCTCCACCTGCCCATAGAATAAAGAGGAAATCGGCTAATCTTCTGTTTGAACTTTGTTTCGATATTGCTTCAGTAATCGTTTTCATACGTTTTCGTTTTAATTTCTGGAGCAAAAGTAGAGGAGAATAGCAAGGGAGAAAATGAATTCTAAAGATTCATTTTATTCATTATCAGGTAGAAATGGAAGTAATATTAATGTAACGTTTATGTAACCGTAATTTCTTGGAAATGGAATACAAAAAGGGTTGCACAATCACTAATCCGGTATTGCGCAACCCTTTTTATTCGATTTCTTATTTTTCTTCTTATTGGAAAGTAGGCATCTTGAATCTGTACAATAATCCACCTACCATGGAAGCTACGCGGTCAGGTCTTCCCTG
>CAUHML010000117.1 GCA_959606905.1 uncultured Bacteroides sp.
TTATCAATGACGTATTTTCTTGGCTTGCTTTATCCGCGAAGTAGAAAGTGAAAGGGTTGCTGTTTGTCGTCACATTTATCAATCCGTTGCGTAGGCGTGATGGCAGACTTAATTCTGTGTGGGCATAGCCTTCCACACCTGCCGCGCACGCAAAGTAATAAGACGATGAAGAAGTCGAACTTATACTTTGTGAATCTAAAACTAGTTTTCCGCTGGCTTTGTCATACTGGAGGGTGAAGTTGAATCCGCCAATACTTTTCAGTGTATAACTTTCTCCTCTGACTTTAGGAGAGATGGTTACAGATTGCGAAGTTGGCCCTTCGTCATAATCGTCAATCGTTGCAGTGTAGGTACCGATATAGTCTTCATATTGTAGATAGTTTTCGGGATAATATTCTTTAAGTACGATGTCAGTTGCTCCTGCGTCGGTACAAACAAATAGTCTGGACTTTCTATCCCATTTGAAGTTTTGGACTTCAAGTCCGTTGACATTGTACGGGGATTGTAACTTTAATCCTTTTTCTGTGTAGATATAGGGTAAACTTCTTGCACTACTATAATCGGCGCTGTAAGCGGAGAATGTAGCCATTGTGCCATTGTTGCGTATAAAGTAATTCAGTACTTGTCCGCCTTTCTCCATGCGGTATGTATTTAGAAAAGCATCTTTCTCAATGTTAATGATATCTTCAATCTGAATACGCCATGGTATATCTTTGGGCATAGGCGTCATCTCCATTATGTTTTTGTGTTTTTTTCCTTGCAGAATTACTTTGTCGGGAGTTGCGCTCATTATAATAAACTCGTAATCCCCTCCTAGGTTCATGTTCAGGCCTAAAGGACCTGAAAACATATGGATTAGTGGGTTGTATGAATCGAAAGTGAGCATTGTGCTTTGTTCCGATTTTACTTGATACAGAGAGGTTATTATAGTTCCCGGTTTATAGCTTTCTGCGCCTGTTTCCGAAGCCATTTCTACCTGCTTCCCGTCAAATTTCATTAGTAAAGTGACTGCACCTGCAGAATAGTTGCTTCCTATGTAATATTCCAGTTTCCAGCCGTTCGGCACATCTTTAAGAATCTCCTGGCATTTGATTACATCGGCTGTGGCTCTATTGGCAGATGATTCGTCGAATATTTCTTCTTCGGAGAAAAGACAAGATTGCAAAACAATGCAGGCCAATGCCAGAAGTGTGTATATGGATAGATATTTCTTCATAATTTTCATATTTTATTCAATAATACTTAAGTCTACATAGCCGTTTGCTATGTCATCCTGGCGTCGTAGAACAATCTCGCGTAATTCGTCCAGATTGATTCCCCAGGTTTGTTCCATATAACTATAGACTATTTCGAATTTCTGCTTTATGAGTGTACGGCCGTTTTCACCGGCATTTTGCAGCATGTTATTCCAGTAGTCTTTGGTATTTGTGACATACACTGCGATGTTCTCCACAAAATCTTCACGTGATTCACTCATTGCATAAGGAGTGACAAATCCTTGTTGCCATGCATTGCGGTCGGCTCCCACCATATACCAGTCGCTACCGATGTAGGCATTTTCCGTAATACGGTCAAAGGCCGGATCATAGTTTTTAGTTTGATGCAGAATATGTGCGAACTCATGGTGCATTGTCTGGAAATAGTAGTCGTTTAACAGGTTAATATCTATTTGGTCGGGATTGATGTCATTTACATTGTATAATGTAATTTTCATGCCGCCTTCAGCTGTTCCTAATACCATAGTTCCATTGTCTTCATAGGCGGGGGAACCGATAAAGTGGATTGTCTTAGGAATATATTGGCGTAAGAAGTTCGGATTGCCTGTTGCTTCATCGTATGCTTCCAGCCACACATGTTTGATAATTTTAGCCAGTACCACAGACTTTTTGTATTCGGCAGGTGCTAATATGTGTGTCATGTCGCTCTCGTTATCTTCCATGCGATATTTTAATGCAATGTTGTATGGATGGGTATAATTGCCTAATATCCACTTGTCGAATGGGCTACGATCTACTTCTTCTGTGGAGAAAATGCTGTTTGCTTTGTCTACGTCTTCGTCATTGTTGCAAGCACCCAGTCCACAGGTCAATGTCATGATTAAACTGTATATGATGTATTTCTTCATATTTTTTTCCTCCTAAAGTTATTTAGTCATTTCTTGGATTTGGTTGCATACCTGCTGTAATGACACTGGCCGGTAGCTGAATTGCACGTCTGGGGTCATTCGTGTCCATCTTGTCGGTGATATTCACCAAGGTATAACCTTCATAATAGCGGCGGTAGATTATAATACCATAGCGTTTTATATCTTGCCATCTAAGCCCCTCTTCTAAGGTTAGCAGACGTCTTGCATGTAGAATACAATGTATTAGATTCTCCTGCATTCCTTTTTCTACTACAAAATCCGGATGCAATTCCTTTTTTACTGTCGGAGCTTCCGGTGTGTAATATTTTAGTCGGGCATAAAAATCATTGATTGTCTCCTTGGTCAAAGTTTGGGTGTTTTTTGTAAAGGCTTTCTGCCAGGCATCTATATCAGCGGCAGCTTCGTCATAACGTTTTAGTAACGTGTAGGCTTCAGCTCGGCAAAGCAATGCTTCGTCGGTGGTAAAAGCAGGATACAGCATGTAGCCGATCCAACTGTTGCCCGACGTGAATTGCTGATAGATAACTAAGCGGCGGAATCCGTTCTTTATAGAGCCACCGGGTGAAAATGGGATCTGATGATAACTTGACTGATCTCCCCATGGACCTTCGGATTTACAACTTTCCGAAGCAGTAATATTGTTCATGCAATACCTTTCGCAGTTGGCATAACCCGGATCGGAAACCAATGGCCAATATGAAGCTGCTGATATTACCATTAGATTGGCACGGTTATCTGCATCTACATAAGCGTTCGGCTGTATATTCTTGTTGGGAGATAAAGCTCCTAATGCAGCCCAGTCACGTAAATATTGGGACGCATTATTACCGAGTACTATATTGGCATAATTGATAACTTTCTGACAGTTGGAAAAATCCGGTTGTGTATAATATAGATAAAAGCGGGCTGCAAATGCATAAGCGGCCTTCTTATTAAAATGATATTTTACCCGTGAGTAAATATTGTCATCAATTAAAGGCAGTCCTTCTTCTAAATCGGCTGCAATATTTTCGTATACTTCAGCAACTGTTCCGCGTGAGTATTGTGGATTTACAGATGTTTCCGGTTCTTTTATGTAAGGTATACCCAAGTCTTTGTCTCCATTTGTACCATACGCTTTGCAGAATGTGGTAGCTAATACAAAATGATTGTATGCACGGCATATCAAAGCTTCGCCTTTTTGGGCTGATAATGATTGAGGATTTCCCATCTGCTCAATAGCCGCCAAGGCTTGGTTGGCTGATGCAATCGAGTTATAACAGTCATTCCATAGAGCATGGGGAGAGTCCTGATTTTCTTCAGTCGTTTGTTGCCAACGGTACAAATGTTCGTTTAATCGGAAAAGATAGCTGTATGCTCTGCTATTTTCATCAATATTGTCACTGTAAAATTCTCCTATGTGACAGTTGGTAGTCATAGGATATGCAGATACCAGAACTTTAGTAATACTTTCTTCAGTAGTCAATTCAGTTCGGTTATCCGGCATTTCATCTAAAAAATCACTACAGGAAGTTGTTTCCAGACATAGAGCTGAAATGAGTGTTGTATATAAGACGTTTCTGTATTTCATCATTTTTATAATTATCTGAATGGTTAAAATCCTAATCTAAGAGTCAATGTAAACTGACGAGGTACAGGGGAAGCTACTCCACCGGTATTGAAGAATTCCGGGTCCTGTCCGTTGAGTTTTTTATCTGCATAAATCAGGAATAAATTGGTAGCCTGAAGTTTCAAAGATAAATTAGATATCTTTGCTGGTGCAATCCATGATTGGGGGAAGTCATAGGACAAGGATATTTCCTTCATACGGATAAAGTCTCCCTTGGCAATTCGTTCTGTAGAATAATTGTAGGCATTATATGCATACATTAAATCTTTATTATCTTCATATTGGCGTTTCGAGATAATAGCGGGGATATTCGTGCGTTTCTCATCACCTGGCACTGTCCAGCGATTCTTGAATTCGCGTGGCATAGAAGATAAGTCACTGTATTGATAGCTGAAACATGGATTCAAACGTACTACATTACCAAATGAATAGGTGATGAATACATTCAGTTTGAATGCTTTATAAGTGAAAATATTACCAAAACTTCCTGTTATGGTAGGATCAGTAGGACCTTCATATTTTAGGTAGTCTATGTTGTCACGTGTCTGAAAATCAATATCGGTACTGGTTATTTTTCCATTGATATTATACATCGGGATACCATTTGAATTTAGGCCGACAAATGGAATGGAAAACAAACCACGTACCGGGTAACCCTGACGGGCAAAACCGTAACCTGAAACTAAATCCATTACGCTGGAACGGGCATTCAGTTCTGTAACTTTATTTTTTGCTTTGGAAAAGATGAAGTCTGTATGCCATGAAAAGTTTTTCGACTGGATATTCTTACTTGAGATGGTGAACTCGATACCATGTGATTTCATGGAAGCTATATTGGCATATTTGTAGATAGAACCGCCTACTCCTTGTGTCGGGGTAATACCAATCAGGTCATAGTTGTTGCGTTTATACCAGTCGATCGAAAAATTGATCCGGTTGTCTAAGAATCCCATGTCGGCACCGATGTTCAACTCATGCTTTTTTTCGTAGGTTAATTCACTGTTTTCAGGATCAGATACATAAAGTCCTGTTTCCTGTCCGCTGGTGAAAGGACGAAATGGTGAATAACTAGTGATTATGGCATGTGAGTTGGTCACATATTCCGGTCCTCTATCGGCTGTTAAAGAGTAGGATGCTTTGAATGTTAAGTGTGACAGTACAGAGCTGAATGTCTTGAAGAAATTTTCTTCATGTACATTCCATGCTCCTGACATATTCCATGTAGGAAGCCAGCGGGAAGAACGGCTTTTTCCCATGCGATTGGTGCCTTCATAGCGGAATGTTCCGTTTACTGTATAACGTCCATCATAAGAATAAGTTGCGTTGGCAAAGCCTGCTACACTTCTTGTTGTTGTATGGTTTAATCCATAATAGCTTTCACCGGATTCAATGCCCTTCTTGAAGAATTCATATACATACGATGGTATTTCACCCATTGTATATTGCATTCCCCATCCTTGAAAATAATTTTGCATACGTTTCAAATCATTTACTTCCATACCGGCGAAAAGATTGGTTATATGCTTTTCTGCAAATAAATGATTCCAGGATGCTGTGGCACGGAAGTCTACCCCCAACATACGATAGTCCTTACGCTGGTAAATACCTCCTTCCGGTAGTATACTGATAGGCAAAGCATACGGATTATCCGGATTGGTATACAATAAGTTGTTTTCGTCACGAATGGTAGCGTCGTCCATTCCTGTGCGATAAGCGGTTGCCTGATTCGAGTGATCTTTGATATTGTGTTCTTGTGAAGAAGCCTGATATCTGACTGCTCCTAATGCACTTAGCTCTAACTCCGGAAGTGCTTTCCATTTTATTTCTCCTTGAAACTTAACATCAGCTACATTCAAATCCATATAATTGTTATCCAATTCATGGAGGATATTGAACGGTGCATAGTTGGCTGTATAGTCAACTGTTGGATCTAGTGCACGTGATGTATTTAGTGCATACGAATAGGGATTGATGTCAAACTGACGGGTAACTTCTCCACTTGCTGCATTAACCTCTGAACTTAGTGTCCCGGGGGCTTTCTGTTTACGGTAGGAAGCACTGGAGATCAGGTTTATAGATAAATTCTTATATATATTATATGTTGTATTTAAATTAGCAGTATAACGTTTTACTTCGCTTTGTTTATACCATCCCGGATCTGACATCGCACTTAATGAAGCATAGAATGAAGACTTTTCAGTTCCGGAAGTGATACTGACCGAATGGTTTTGTGTAACGTTGTTGGAAAATAAGGTATTGAACCAGTCGGTATTTCTCATTTCCGCTTCGCGCAGGTAAGCATTACGTGCTTCCGGCGTGTTGGCAAGTCCGAATTGTCCTGTAGCCGGGTTATATTGATTGATTAATTGATACATACGTCCATATACACCACTATCTTTGGCACGGTAAGTATCGCTGTTATTAAGCCATCCTTTCTGCTCCATCTCTTTGTAGATTCCCATTTGTTCCTGCGAATTCATAATGTTGAATTCTTTATAACTGGGAATCATACGGGTTGTAAATTCACCGGTATAGCTCATTTTGCTAACGCCGGCTTTTCCCTTCTTGGTTGTTACTACAATAACCCCTGCCATGGCTCGTGCGCCATAGATAGAGGTTGCTGATCCGTCTTTCAATATTTGAAAGCTCTCGATATCATCTGAATTCAACCCGGCAATGGCTGAACTGATTAGCGTCTCTGCATCTCCTGAAGATAAGTCATCCGGACCTACGTCAATAGCATCCTCCATGATGACTCCATCTACTACCCATAATGGCTTTGAACTACCGAAAATAGATGTGGCACCGCGTACCCGGATTTTCGGGGCAGTACCAAACGTGCCGGAAACATTTTGTACAGATACGCCTGCGGCGCGTCCTTCAAGTCCACGGCTGATATCAGGCAAACCATCTAGTTTCACTTCATCTGCGGACAATTGTTTGGTTGCTCCTGTAAACAGGCGTTTATCCATTTTTTGCATACCTGTTACTACTACTTCTGATAAAGTTTGTACATCAGGCATTAATGTAACATTCATAGTTGGGGTAGGAGTCAGATCTTGTGGCTTCATTCCTATATAAGAAAATTGTAACAGGGATTTATTGGATACATTTTCTATCGAAAACTTTCCGTCTATGTCTGTTAATACACCGGACTTGCTTCCCTTGATGACAACAGTTGCACCGATGAGAGGCTGTCCGTCATCACCGGAAATTACCACTCCTTTTACATTGAATACTTTCGCTTGTTTGGAAGGACCTTTGGAAGTAATTGTGATAAATTGATCTTCAATATGGTATTCTAGTGGCTTATTGGCTAAGATAATATCGAGAGTCTGCTCTATACTCTTATCTTTGACAGAGCCGGAAACGGTGAATTTCTTGACATCGTCATACGTAAATAGGATTTTGTAGCCGGAGAGTTTTTCCAGACGTTTAAGTACGGATGGCAATCGTTCGTTGCTAATCTCAATCGTGATTTTCTTTTGTGATTGCGTTTGAGCATTAACTTGGTAAGGCTGGAAGCACAATACGCATAGAAAACACACAATAAATAAGTTCCAATTATTTCTCATACGTTTGTTTTTAATAACACTATTTGGATATGTTTATATAACTAATGCGTATGAGAAAAGAAAATGGATACCCCTTTTGCGATTTATTTTTTAATAAAAGTGATATTTTGTTGTTTATTGCATAGATTTGTTATACTTATGCAATAAAAACCTAGTCTATGGTAAGCGTATTGCCTTGCAAGGTGACAGTGACTTTTTTCATTCTGTTAAGCAATGAGATTGTATGCTCTAAATCTTTAGTGCGATCGGATATGAAATGCATTTTATATGTCATTGCTTCTTTGTTTCTGAATTCTATGTTTACATTGTACCAGCGTCCTAAGTTTTGCATAATATCTTTCAATGTAATATTGTCAAAATAGAAATAGCCGTCTTTCCAATAGACGTAAGAGTCTAAGTCTACTTCTGTTAGAACGAAATTTCCATCAGATTGCAGGTGTGCGTCTTCTCCCGGATATAGTCGGGTATATGATCCTCCTTTTGTGTTACTTACTTCTACTTTCCCGTTAATAAGTACTACATGAGTATCTTCGGGAGTATAGCTACGTATATTGAATTCCGTGCCGAGAACGCGGGTTTGGACTGTCTTGGTTTTTACAATAAAGGGATGCTTGGCGTCTTTGGCCACCTTGAAATAAGCTTCGCCTTCTAAAGTAACGATACGCTCGTTGCCAATAAAGGCTGTAGGGTAAACAAAATTACTATTAGCATTCAGCCAGACTTCTGTGCCGTCACATAATACCACTTTGAAACTTTCACCTCGTGGTACGGTAAGTACATGTGTCTGTGTAGTTGTTGAGATGACTTGCCTATAATCCAGCTCTTTTTTTTCAGACTTTGCGATGGCGGTTTTAGGCAGGACTTGATTGTTTGACTGCGGTTCGTCTAACACAACTTTTTCTCCGTCATCTTTTTGCAAAACAATATGTTGGGGAGTAGTATCAGCAGTGAATACAGTGATTGGTTCGAGTGCAGGGGTTGTCAGGCTATTAATTAAATAGTAACTCCCGAATAGAACGGTAATCATGGCGGCTATTCCGATAGTTATCTTCCAGAGATTGGAACGCATTCGTGTTGAATGTTGTTTTTTCTTAAATCGCTCCAATTCCATTTCTACATTAGGAAGCTCTATTCCTCCTTTTTGTTGTAGGAAAAGACTACTATCCATGATGTCGCGACAAGCTTGCAGGACTTCTTTATCTTTAAGCATCTCCTGCAGCTGTTCGTCGTTTATCTCTGAAGAACTCTCCATGATGTCGAGCGCCTTCTCTACAGATTCATCTGTATTATTTATATTGTCAATATCTTTATTCATCACTGTTTGACTGTATCATACTTATTTATATTACGTTTAATCATAAAATAAAGATACCTGATTTATGATTTTTTTGCACATTCTTCACGTATCACCTGTAATGCTTTCACAATATGCTTCCTGACTGCACTGACACTAATATTTAATTCCTCTGCCACTTCCTGATATTTTTTGCGTTGAATATAACATTCTTCTAAAATATGCCTGGTATGTGGAGTCAGTTTTTCCATTGCCTTGCTGATATGCATCATTCTTTCATCCTGCTCCAGATATTCCGTTTCAACATAACTTTTGGTCAGTTCGGAATAGATTTGTACATACTGTTCATGTATATTCTGATGTCGCAGGAAGTCAATGCTTTTGTTGCGAACGTAAATGTATAGATAAGATTTAGCCGTGGCTTTATCTATTTTTGCATAATTGGCCCAAATAAATTCGAAGGCGTCGCTTACGATATCCTTGCTAGCCTCCATATTATTAATCAGGTGAAATGCATAATAATAAAGTTGAGGATAGTACTCTTTAAAAAGAAAATCAAAATCGGCCTTATCTTCCACGTGCTTTAAAAGTGTTGAATAGTAAATAAATCGCGTTGCAAATAAACAAATAATAATTGAGAAAAGCAAAATGGCTTTTATTTTATATTTATCGTATCTTTGTGGCATCATATTTTTTCAATTAATATTCATGTAGGACCTGAAAAGTAATAATGGAGAGTATTTTAATTACAGGCGCGAGTGGTTTTATCGGCAGTTTCATCGTGGAGGAAGCGTTGAAGCGAAAGTTTGGTGTGTGGGCCGGGATTCGTTCTACGAGTAGCAAGCGGTATTTGAAAAACCGGAAAATCCACTTTCTGGAACTGGATTTTGCGCACCCTAATGAACTTCGTGCCCAACTCTCCGGGCATAAAGGCACTTACAACAAATTTGATTATATCATTCATTGTGCCGGTGTTACAAAGTGCCCCGACAAGCACTCTTTTGACTATGTAAATTATCTTCAGACCAAATATTTTATCGATACGTTGAAGGAGCTGAATATGGTTCCGAAACAGTTTATCTATATCAGTACATTGAGTGTGTTCGGACCTGTACGTGAGAAGGACTATACTCCGATAAAAGCGGACGACCCTGCGGTACCCAATACTGCTTATGGATTGAGCAAACTGAAAGCGGAGTTGTATATTCAGAGTATGCCCGGTTTCCCTTATGTCATTTATCGTCCTACAGGAGTCTATGGACCTCGTGAAGCTGATTACTATCTGATGGCAAAGTCTATCCGGAAACACGTTGATTTCTCGGTAGGTTTCCGTCGTCAGGACTTGACCTTTGTGTATGTAAAAGACATTGTGCAGGCTATTTTCCTGGGAATAGAGAAAAAAGTAGTTCGTAAGGCGTATTTTTTGACAGACGGGAAAGTTTATAAAAGCCGTGCCTTTTCGGATCTGATACAAAAAGAATTGGGTAATCCGTTTGTTCTTCACTTGAAATGTCCATTAATTGTGCTAAAAGTTATATCTT
>CAUHML010000118.1 GCA_959606905.1 uncultured Bacteroides sp.
ACAACCCCGAACTGGCGGAAGAACTGGAAGGTCTGATTTTCGCAGCACTGAAAGAGCAAGAATAAACCGTTCTCACATATATGCAATATATTACATTCATGACCAGTATATACAAAAACAATACATGTTAATAAAAAAACCGTTTTAACCATAATAATAAGGTTAAAACGGTTTTATCCTTAAACATTATTTCCAATCACAATTTTTCAACTTTTATAAAAGACTTGTATCCCATATTTTACAAAAAGCATCTACTTTTTCAATTCAAATCCTAACATCAGCCCGTCATAAGCTTCAGCTACACTGTTAAGAGTGGCAGCTGTAGAATTTACTTTGGAAGCCGCTCCAGTAATCACCTTTAGAATAGACATCAACTTATCGGCATTAAACACAAGACTCATACTATTACCTGTCACTGTCACATAAGCTACCGTCTGTATGCCCAACTTACTTTTCATAATAATCGTCTTAGCTTCCTCATCAAAAACATAAGTGCCGCTTACCGTACGTCTTTTCAATATATATGAATAAGTACCATCCTCCTTGAAAATATACTTAATACTAGTCAAACCAATCTTATCATATATAGTCTGTAATTTTTCTTCCACTTCTTTGGCCGCTACCTCTCCACCAGCCTTTGCCAGTAACTGATCACTCTCGAACTGACATTCAGGAGCCTGATAAGACCAAGTCCCCACAATAGAATGAGCCGTAGTAGCCTTGTTACCAATTGCCGCCTTTGCCACTCCTGTCAATATAGATTTCAAATCCTGCGCCTCAGCATGAACAGAACACATACATAATAACAAAACAACTCCCCACCATTTAAAAACATTCTTTTTCTTCATATACTTAATTACTTATAATATTCAACGACAAAGATAAAACAAAGAGACGAAAAGATAAATAACATCACATTGTAATTTAACAAAATATGCTACGTTATGAAATAGAACATATATAATAGGAAACAAACGATAAAGGACAAGTTGCAGCCTTATCACCACATACTTGTCCTTTATTTCAAGAAAATACCTTTTAACAATCTCTTACCTCATCACAGTTATATTACAATAGATAATTCAATCATTCTTATTTCCATTCACTATGTTGCTCCAACATCGGATTCGTATCAATCTCACCTTGCGGAATAGGCCAAACCAAATCTTGCGCACCACGAAGATTACCCCGCGAAACTACTCCAAAGCCATAGAATGACTGGTCTTTCTGCATACGCTTTTGAGCATTTTCAAATTCTCCCCAACGGTAAAGATCTGCAAAACGCAAATCTTCAAAAGCCAATTCCACACGGCGTTCGTGACGTACAATGGCGCGCAATTCTTCTTTATTCAAATTAGTTCCTTCCACTACTTCTACCGCTGGCATACCAACACGAGCACGAACTTCATTAATATATCCTGTTATTTCGGCTTGTGGATAACCACCTTTCTCAATCATAGCTTCAGCAAGTGACAAAAGTACCTCTGCATAACGGATAACATAGAAGTCAAGACTACCGTCATATTCATTAACTGTATCTTCTGGAGTGTACCATTTACGAATACAACAGGTAGAACTTGCCGGCAAATTATTAGTAAACAGTTTTCCGTTCCATTCCATACCAGGTAACATCAATGTACCTTTCATACGAGGATCACGATTCTCATAACGTCCCATATCCGGATTAGCCTTCGTATGGGCTCCTTGAACAAGACTTCCTTTAAATAAAGGTGACTTATCGATGGGCAACCCATCTATACAATAAAAATCATCACACAAGTTCATAGAACCTTCAATAGCATTCATTGGAGCAGACCAACAAACCCCAAAGCAACTTCCTTCACCTAATCCCGGACCTTTAAAATGGACACTCAACAATACTTCTGCTGCCGTTTCATTTTGCTCTTTAAACAAATCAGCATAATTGGCAGCATAATCAGTTCCGTCACCCGACTTAAAAAGCTGCACTTTTCCTACTACATTTTTATAAGCCGTTATTGCCTCGTCCCAACGTTGATTAAAAAGAGCAATTCGTCCCATAATGGCATAACCTGCTTCTTGGGACATACGTCCTTTTTGCGCTTTCCCTATAACTGGTATTTTAGGAATCCAAGTCTTCAAATCTTCCAGCAAGGACGAAATAATCTGGCTACGTTCCGCCTTGGGAGCCTGTGCTTCAGCCAAAGTTAAAGGTTTCGTCAGATAAGGGACATCACGGAATACGGAGGTCAGATTGCAATACATCAAAGCTCGTAATGCTATTGCTTCCGCCTTGTATGCATCTATCTTTTCAGCCTCCATCGGAATACGTTCCACATTCTCTACCAACATATTACAACGCTTAATCACTTCATAATTAGCATTCCAGTACATAGAAAAGCATTCATCGGTAGTGGAAGAAGCACATTTCGAGATAGAACTTCCCAGCATCCAATCACCCCATGTGTGGTCTCCATTATCCGTACTGGTTTCACGTCCTAGAAATCCAAACTTCCAGCCATCAATATTGTCATCATATAAATTCTGGCTCTGCATGGCATCATAGCAAGCTGTCAAAGCCATCAATGCATCCGATTCGGTCTGCCAATAAGTGGTTTGAGAAGGCTGATTCGGAGAATCCGTCTGCAAAAAACTATCTGAACATGCACTGGTAACCAATAACACTCCAGAAAAAAATAAAACTCTGCATATATTTTTTGTACTTTTTACCATAATGTATATCCTCCTTATAAGTTAGAATTGAATATTTAGCCCAAATGAATAAGTGCGCATATTGGGATGTACGTCATTTCTAGCATCACCCGATGTTTTTTCCGGATCCCAGTTTTTCAAAGACGTAAATGTCAAAAGGTTGCTTCCGGCAAAATAAACACGGACACTGGAAACACCCATCTTAGCAAGTCCAGGCTGACGGAATGTATAGCCGAATTCCAAGTTCTTCAAACGTAAGTAACTGGAATTTTCTAACCAGAATGAAGAATAAGAATCATTCATAGTATTACCCAATGCTGGCATAGAAGCATTTACGTTGCCGGCAGAATAACGATCCAACCAACGTTCGGTTAAGTTACCGCGAATATCGGTAGAAGTTTCCCAACTGTAACGGTAAATACCTCCCACTCCTTGCCAAAAAGTAGACAAGTCAAAATTCTTCCAAGAAGCTCCTAAATTGAAGCTATAAGAATATTTAGGAAAAGGATTGCCAATAATATCACGATCATCAGCAGTAATATTACCATCATCATTCAAATCAGCATACATAATATCGCCCAATTTAGGAGCCACACCATTTTGTTTAATGATTTCCCCTTTTGAATTAGTACGCTGTAAATCAGCTTCTGTACGGTACATACCAATCGCTTTATATCCAAAATAAGCGCCAATAGGATTGCCAATACGATTGATTGTTTGCCCACTTATTGTTTCTTCCAAACCGCCCATTTCCAGAATTTCGTTCTTCACGTGTGACAAGTTGAAACCTACATTCCAAACCCAATCGCCTTTACTATCCGAGTAATTCACATTCCATTCCCAACCACGATTGCGGACAGCACCCACATTCTGATAAGGAGCATTAAGAGAACCTAAGAATATGCCTGGCATAGCTAATTGCATCAAGATATCAGAAGTTTTCTTATCAAACCATTCAAAAGTAGTCTGTATCCTATTATTAAAGAATCCAAGATCAAGGGCCACATTGATGGAGCGGGTCGTTTCCCATTTGATGTCTTCATTTGGAACAGAAGTCTGTACCATACCAGCCTGTTTGTCCCCACCTTGGTCAAAGAAATAATTTCCGCTTGCGCCCAAAGTAGCCGCATAAGCATAATTACCGATTTCCTGGTTACCCAACTTACCCCATGATAAACGCAACTTTCCAAGGGAGAAGTTTTTATAGTCTTTCATTAATTCTTCATTCGAAAACACCCATCCTCCTGATACGGAAGGAAATGTAGCGTAACGATTGGCTTTAGGCATACGTGATGAACCATCGTGGCGAATATTGAACTCAAACAAATAACGGTCATCATAACCGTAATTCACACGACCAAAAAATGACTGGAGTTTATATTCTTCCGAATTGCCTTTTGCACCCGGATTAATTGTTCCTCCATCAAGTTCATAAATATTTTCTGTAGGAAAGCCCTGTATGGAAGCAGTCGTTTTATAAAAGCGCGAGCCAATAACAGAGTGCCCTAACAACACATTAACATTATGTTTATCAAATTGTTTGTTATAAGTCAACAGGTTCTCACTCGTCCATGTTGCATTGCGATACCAATAATCCTCCTCCTTATTCGTTTCCCCTGCCGCTTTTCTAATATTTCCTTCTGCATCATAACGGGCAGGAGATTTGGGAGAATAAGATTTCGTTGCATTTAAATCAAAAGCATAAGCAAAACTGGTCTGGAACTTCAATCCGTCCCATAAATCAATACCTGCAAAAACCTTACCGTTAAAACGCCAATACTCATTGCTGCGGTGCCCTAAAGACATTGACTCTACAGGATTCTTCATCAGTTCGGCACTCAATGACGAACCATCTACATAGCCGTAGTGTCCGTTAGAATACATCACCGGCACAGTAGGACGAGTAAACCAGGATACATAACGCATGATTCCACCTTCGCCGGAAGGTGCGACAGCAGGAGTAGTCACATTATTCTTATTACCGGATAAGTTCAATCCAAAAGTAAAACGTTTGTAACGAGTATCAATATTCGAACGAAAAGAAAAGCGTTCTACTCCTGTCTTCATCATGATACCATCTTGATTGGAATAGGCCACCGAAGTCATAAAACGGGTATTTTCATTACCTCCTGATACAGACAGATGATGCTGGTGCATACTAGCATTACGCAATACAGCATCCAGCCAATTGGTATTTGCATAATGATCCGGATCTGATCCGTCTTGCAACTTTTGCAAAGCTTCCGGTGAAAAAGTTCCAGTGCTCACTTCGTTTTTCATCAAAGCCCAATTATAACCATCCACATAATCGGGAACAATACCTGGGGTCTGCAAAGTATAACTACCTGAATACGAAACCTTCACTTTGCTTGATGCCTGTCCCCGCTTAGTAGTGATCAAAATAACGCCATTAGCAGCACGCACACCATAAATAGCTGCCGATGCCGCATCCTTCAATACAGAAATGCTCTCAATATCGGCAGAAGGGATTTCTGCAATTTGTGAAATACTACCTTCCACCCCGTCAATCAACACCATCGGATTATTATTCCCAAAGGTACCAATACCACGAATCCTGATTTCTGGATTATCATTACCAGCTTGTGCACCGTTCTGAGTTAGTACTAAACCTGGCAAACGTCCCTGTAGCAAAGTAGTTGTATTAGCCACCGGAATATCTTGAATATCTTTTGCTGATACGGAAGCAACAGATCCTGTCAAATTCACTTTCTTCTGAGTAGCGTATCCTACTACCACCACTTCGTCCAGCTTTTTGGAGTCTTCTTCCAAAATAATTTTAAAATTATTTTTACTCCCTACCGGCAGGATCACATCCTGATATCCCAAAAAGCTAATCACTAAAGACTGGGAAGGTTGCACCTTCAACTGAAAAGCACCGTCTATATCAGTCACCACTCCCTGCATAGTACCCTGTACCATTACACTAGCTCCTATAATAGACTCACCGGATGAATCATACACCTTACCTGTCACTATACGTTCCTGTGCGTATACCATAAATGAAAATATCATCAGGACGCCTGCCAAAACCACGCGAAATAATTTTTGCCTTTGTCTTTTCATAATTTCAATTTAATTAAGTTAATAGGTTACTTATAATTTGTATTACAACAAATATCAGAATAGCTTTATTTCCATTGATAATGACGTACCCAGTCCACTTCCATCTCCACTGGTAAATCCGTAGAGTCCACTGGTCCTACCCAAGTACCTCCTAATTGCATATCAATCAACAAATATTGGGGAATATCAAAAGGAAATTGACCTTCTTGTTCCGTTTCGATACGAGGATAAACAAAATGTCGTTTTCCATTCACATGAAACACCAAACTGTCCGGCCAAAAATCTACCCCATATACATTAAAGTCCTCAGGATTAATGGATGTAGTGCCTCCATGTTTCGGATTATTCTCTATCCCCAATGTATAAGTATAGTGCGAATGCACGGTTTGATAAACAATAGAATCATAATTCAAACGTTCCATAATATCTACCTCTCCTCCCATAGGCCAAACATATTTATCAATTTCATAAGGCAAAGTCCATATAGCCGGCCATGCTCCTCTCGCCCCATGCAATCTAGCTCTTACTTCGATGCGTCCCCGATGAAAAGCATGCTTGTCTTTTGTCCACAATCCCCCAGTCAGATACTTCGCCGTATCTACATCCATATTATCATTCACAATTCCCTTTAATATTAAACAACCATCACGCATTTCATAACAACGATTATCAAATGACTGAGTATTTTGCCAATCAGGTCTTCCGCGAGGTATGCGGCTCCATATTGTGGTATCAGGTTCCGCACCATCAAAATTATCTTCCCACACTAATTCCCATTTCGGTGTATGAGTACAAGCAAGCATACCACATACCGACAATAATAAAAGTATAACATTTTTCATACTACATTAATTTTGGTTCACAAAACTTATTTTAAAAATTTAATTGGCAAACTTAGTCTATTTATCAACTAAAGAGATCAGAAATTGTATAAATCAAGTCCATTTCTGTCTAATAAGGGGATATTTCTCAATTTTTATTTCTAAAATATCTTAGTATTCTTATTACTTCATACTGAAAAATAGTCCTTAAATTCTTATCAAAAGAAAAAAAATGTATTTTTGCAAAAAATAAAAAATACAATGTATCGGACCTTAATTATCATTTTATTCTTATGGGCAGACACAAAATTGTTCTCTTCCGAACACAGTGTCAATTATTCGTTCACCCAGCTCTCTATAGAGCAAGGACTTTCCCAAGCTACTGTCCAATCCATCCTGCTAGACCATAAAGGTACTTTATGGATAGGTACCCAAAATGGATTGAACAGTTATACTCAAGAGGGAATCAAAACCTATCTGCACCATTCAGACGATCCCCACTCTCTACCTAGTAATTATATCAATCATCTGACAGAAGACTCATTAGGAAACCTTTGGATAGCAACTCCCAAAGGGTTAGCCCTTTATGATGCCGAACAGGACCGATTTAATACTACCATTTCCCAAGCGATCTATTCTTCTATCAAAGTAAAAGGTGGAATATGGTTTGGCAGCGAGAATACCATATATTGCTACGACTATCATAGTAAAAAAACAAAGATCATTCACATTAAAAAACAAGAAAAGAAAAAAAATATCAACATGGTAGATTATAGAATCCAAAAAATGGTTTATCTCGATAAAAACAAAATTTTAGTAGGTACCCGAAGAAAAGGAATCTACTCGTACAACTGTCAAACTCAACAATTTAGTCTTTTTATTCCAAGCAGTCCTAACCTGCTGACATCGTTATACATAACTCTTGACCAGCATATTTACACATCCTTTTATGGATCTGGACTATATTGCTATGACCAAACAGGAAAAATCCAAGAACACTATACTCAAACAAATTCCGGATTAAACAACAATTATATTTTAGACATAACAGAACACAATGGCAAACTATGGTTGTCTACAGACGGAAGTGGCATCAACCAATTTGCTCCCCATACTCAACAATTCTCACAACTTCAACATATAGTAGGAGACTATTCTTCCCTACCAGTAAACTCCATCACCTTGCTCTATAAAGACCAAGAAAAAAACTTATGGGCAGGAAGCGTACGCGGAGGCATATTCTGTATTAAAGAAACGTACATTAAGACATATAAAGATGCCGTTTTAAACAATCCCAACGGACTCAGTGAAAAATCAATCATCAGCCTTTACGAAGAAAAGAATGGAAAAGTTTGGATTGGAACTGATGGAGGAGGTATCAACCTATACGACCCTTCTACTGACAAATTTACCCATTTCCCCTCAACCTACGGAGATAAAGTTATTTCCATTGCTGAAATATCTGAATCTGAATTAATGGTTTCTTTGTATACCAAAGGCATTTTCCTGTTCAATAAAAAGACGCAGCAATATCGTCCTTTCACCATTATAGATAAAGAGACCAACTATAAAGAATGTTTTTATGGTTACCTTCCTTTGGCCAATCAAGTGGCAAACAACAAAATATATATAATCAGTCGTAATGCATATGCATATAATACACATAACCACACATTCTCAAAGATGCAAACAGATCGTCACTACGACTTCTCTAATAATGCACTTTGTCTATCATACTCCAACGATAAATTCTCTCTTTTAAAATACGCTCACCAAGCTTTTTGGGTAGATCAACAAAATGACAGTATCCGATTACTATTCGAGTTGGAAAAAAATGAAACCATCACTTCCATGTCTTATGACAACAACGATATAATATGGACCGGAACCGACAAAGGACTTGGATTCTTCGACTTGAAAAGTCGAAAATACCATCGCATACACACCAAACTATTTAATAACATATCCTTCCTCATTGCCGATAGAAAAGGACGTCTATGGATCTGTGCTCAAAATCAACTATATTCTTATATTATCAAAGAAAATAAATTTACTATCTGGAATAGTTCTGATGGTTTCCCATCTAACGAAATTTTATTCGCATACCAAAAACAATCTAATAAGAATTACATCTATCTAGGTGGATCCGAAGGATTGGTAAAAATCAACACAAACATTCCCGAAACTGAAACTCAGATACCAGAAATATACCTGTCCGACATTCTCCTTAACGGTAGTCCTTATTTAAAAAAAATCAAAGAGAATACAATAAACATACCTTGGAACTACAATTCTCTTTCCATCCACCTTCGAATAAAGAACAGAGACATATTCCAAAAATACCTGCTCCGATACATAATTGAAAGTAGAAGCAAACAATTGATTGAAACTTACGATCCAACTTTAAATTTATCCTCTCTATCCGCAGGCAACTACACAATACGGGTTTCTTGCAATACTAAAGACGGGAATCATACCACACCCCAAAAATTGATAAACATAATCGTTACTCCTCCTTGGTATAAGACCAGCTGGTTCATCGGCATAGCCGCCATCTTGTTTATTATTACCACAGCCGGTATAGGCTACATTTATTTCCGACGGAAAGAGAAATATATGAAAGGCAATATGAACCACTTCCTACAAGCTATATTGAACGACATCTTAAAAAACAAAGAAGAAAAAATACCAGTCGAAGAAAACATTCCTGCAACGGAATTATCATCTAATAGGCTAGTAAAAGAAAAAAACGAAAAAAGGATAGAAACAGAACAGTCTCAAAAGAAAAACAGTAAAGAAGATGAGGAATTCATCGCCAAACTCAATATACTTATTAATGAAAATATGGCTGGAGAGGAACTTTCCATTAAGTTTCTCACAGATAAAATGGCTATGAGCAGAGCATCCTTATATAATAAGGTAAAACTTCTAACCGGGTTGGGCGTTAATGACTATATCAATAAACTACGCATAGAAAAATCTGTTTACTTGCTTACAAATACCAACATGAATATCAACGAAATATCTTACGAGGTAGGCTTTTCCTATCCGAGGTATTTCAGTACCTCCTTTAAACAAGTAAAAGGAATGACACCTACCCGATTTAAAGAAGAAAATAAAAGAAACTAATATCAATGACGCAAATGTACGAATTTATTTTAATTTTATTCGTACCAATTACGTCATTCATATTTCAAAAAAAGATCCAAAATTTGAAGTTCTCTCTTATCATAAAACATTTCCTTAACAAGCCTTGAAGCTCATATCCAATCCTTTTACAGAATGGGTCAACGCACCAAAAGAAATGAAATCCACTCCTGCCTGCGCATAGGGTAACATAGTATCGTAAGTAATACCACCAGAAGACTCGGTTTCGCAACGTCCTCCTACTATCTCTACAGCTTTACGAGTATCTTCAGGTGTAAAGTTATCAAACATAATACGATCCACACCTTCTG
>CAUHML010000119.1 GCA_959606905.1 uncultured Bacteroides sp.
TTAGGTTCACTTTTTACCATCGGTAGTTCTGGCAAATAGAAAAATAACGAATAATAAAATTCATTTATCAATTCACGTTTCTTGGCATATTTCATCAGCGCAGCAAACTGCTTTTCACGAAGGGTGTCTTTCTTTTCTTTAGAATAAGCCATCATCAATTCCAATTGATCTGTATTAATCCCCGCATAAGACGCATCTCCATAATTCGTCACATACCCATTAGGAAAAAGCATTTGAGGCATAGAACCTGACATTTTATTCAATAACGGGTCTTTAGACAACAAATCAATGCCATTCTTGTAATAAATAAACCCGAAACGAATCAATTGAGAAATGGATCCCTGTCCATAACCAGCCGGTGCCTCAGGCCATAATCCGGTAGCCGGACTGACATTGGCGCGTAAAACATCCACATAAGCTCCATGAGTATCTGTAGTAGGGCCATAAATTAATTTATTCACATAATAAGCACGCCCTTTTCCATCCGCATAAGATGTATCGGCATCCAATGCCAAAGCATAAAGCATGGCCGACTGATGTTCATTCGTATTCCAATTACCATGTAAGGCGCCGCCACGATTCAGTTTATTTTCAATGAGCCGTTTGAACATGATTTCAAAACGTTGTAATGCCCACTCCTTTCCTTCAGTATGTGCAGGAGCCCACATTTCACCGGAAATACCCTTTGTAAACTGTTCCAAATCAAAATATTCCTGATGCAGGTAATTATAAATCATATCGTATGCCAAAGGAAGAGTAGCAAAATGACGGGTATCCCCCAACGTTTCAAAAGAAAGGTATCCATTGGAACTATGCTTTCCTCCGGTACGTTTTTCAAAATCAGGATTTACCTGTTCTTGTTGGGATGCACCACGCACAAAATTCCATAAAATATCAGCCGACAGTTTCGCATAATCCTTATTACCTGTAAAATAATAAAGAATAGAAGATTTCCATGCTAAATGAATAAAGGCACGATTTACGGTCTCAGTACCTAATCCAGTTTTATGAAAGGGTACGGTATCATAAGGTATAGTCTGATCTAATTGTGAAAGTGTATTCATACTGGCATCGGTCAACTTCACAATACCACGATCCATATTAACAGGTTTAGTCAAAGCCCCATCTCCATAAGGAATGATTTTATCCAATGGAGCCAAAGGTACAGAACCACTGGCGGCACGCCCATAAGTTATTCGTACAGTAGGATATTTGGCATTACCTTCTCTATGAGGGATAAAATTACCTTCTGTATAAAAATGAGTATATCTTTTTCCAGGTTCCCAATGCATCTGCATACGGGAAATAACATAACTAGGATCTTTCTTATGAATAACAAGTATAGGGTCCACCTCCTGTTTAAGGCTTTCATAAATATCTTTAGCCCAACCTACTTGTTCTATTTTTTGTAACAGTTTTTCTTTATCGCCCGCAGTTACAAAAATCCGGGGATGCATATTTGAATGAAAATCACTCTCAGATACCTGTTGAGCAGATAAATGAATAAGATTACCTGTCAAAAAGAGACTCATTACCAAAATTCTGATGTTCTTCATATCTTCAGTTTTAAATTATTGAATATAAAATGTTTGCTTTACCGGCTCTGCTGTCTTTATCTTTGGATATGAGTTTTTTCCGTATTGCCAGGCTATCACAGTCACTTTCACCGGATAAGCAGCCTTAGGAGGAATAGCAGTTAATATCAATCGATTACCATCCACATAAGCCGGTCCCGATTCCACATAAAAATCGACCGGCAAGCCACAACTGGAAACAGCAGATAAAGAAACGTACTTAGTACCACGCTTTATGTCCGGTAACGTTGCAAACTTAATATGTTGCTGCTGTCCTTCCGTATTTTTAACCGGAATTGTCACCTGAGCTTGCTGAACAGCCGGTTTATATTCTTCGTCTCCCGGATGAGTTATAGAAAAAACAATATCCGATTTCTTGTCCGTCCATAAAGTTCCCCGATTCCATTGTATTCGAAATGTCACAGAATCAACTAAAACAGCTGGGCCGGTAATCATCTGCAGGACCGGAGTTTTTCCAGCATGACCAACAGATGCCCCAACAGGCAAATCAGTCCAATTGGAAAGTCGGGGACTTTCTCCTGGAACAGTATCCCAAAAAACAGGGGTCAATTGAAATGTGATACCATCTTCCTGTGGCATAAAAGCCGGGTGAACTTGTAAATGAGTATTCTGTTGGGATACTGTTTTTCCATTTTGAGACACACTTACCAATTGTGGCTTCATATCGTAATATCGGGATTGATACGCCAAAGTAGCCTCTATCATCTCACGATCAAAAAACCAAAATGCTTGTGCAGGATCCCCTTTAAATTGATTTACCGGTGCCGGAATACTTGAAGGCTTTTCATTTTTTTTTCCATCGCTCCATCAACCATCCCTCCTTGGTCCGGATCTACATGTCCATAATGCATTGCCTTCTTGATATAAAGAGCTATATATTGTGCTTTTTCCGGGGTATAGGCAAAGTGTCCTTCAGCAGGACAGGCCAACATGCTTAAAGGCAGCAATGGATGCTCCTTACGTTCTTTCAAACCTTCATTGCTCCATGTATGTGCTGATTCATATTCTCCCATGGTTTCCAGACAAGGAATTTTATTGATGTTACGTTCTCCCCAAATATCCGGACATAGCCAGCGATCACGATGATATGGCCACTGACCACTGACAGAAATACATGCCAATGTACGTTCCGGTTTATAGGCAGCAAGATAATAAGGCCAACTAGCAGCTGCCGAATGTCCTATGGCTATTAAAGGAGCTGTAGACAACTCTTTATATCCAGATACTTCAGCAAGATCTGCCAAAAGACCATCCAAAGTTTCCCATGCCCCATCCGTAAAATCAAATCCATGATTGAAAGAAGGACATACCCATATTTGGGCGACACCAAGTTCAGCCATACGCTGTCGGAAAGCCTCATCTTCAAGGATGGAGATTTCCTCCATATTGTGTTGGGCAACCAAGATTGCTTTTACTTGTTCACACTGCCCGGGAATCCACAAGTAAGCCCTTGACTCAGAATTTTTGGGATGAATGCTAAAATTACGAACAGGTACAGACCATTGCCAGATTCCTGTTTGTGCGACAAGCGTAAATGATAAGAACCAACCGAATATTCCAAATAAAAATACATGTTTCATAGTTATCTTCACTTTTATTACAAAGACGAATCACAATCAAGAAACACTCAACTTTAGTTATGAATATCTTCCGGAGAGATGAGTAAAATTCTATCTTTGTACGTATTAAGCATATATACAAAACCTAGATAACATGAATAAACACACTTTATTTACAGTAGCCTCTTTCCTGTTTTGTACACAAGTATCAGGAGATACGCCGGATGGAATTTATCACAAAGGATGGATAGATTTCAACAAGAATGGAAAAATGGATCTATATGAAAATCCTAAAGCCCCACTGGAAGAGAGGGTACAAGACTTGCTCTCACAAATGACATTGGAAGAAAAAAGTTGCCAGATGGCTACCCTCTATGGTTCAGGACGTGTACTGAAAGATGCCCTGCCCCAAGACAATTGGAAAACAGAGGTATGGAAAGACGGAATAGGGAACATAGATGAAGAACATAACGGACTGGGAACTTTCAAGTCCGAATATTCTTTTCCCTACACCAAACATGTGGATGCCAAGCATGCCATTCAACGCTGGTTTGTAGAAGAAACACGTTTAGGCATCCCCGTAGATTTCACCAATGAAGGTATTCGCGGATTATGTCATGACCGGGCAACTTATTTCCCCGCCCAATGCGGACAGGGCGCTACTTGGAATAAAGAGCTGATAGCCCGTATCGGTGAAGTGGAAGCCAAAGAAGCTGTAGCGCTGGGGTATACCAATATCTATTCTCCTATCCTTGATATCGCCCAAGATCCTCGCTGGGGAAGATGCGTGGAAACATACGGAGAAGATCCTTATTTAGTAGGAGAACTGGGAAAACAAATGATTACCAGTCTGCAAAAACATAACCTGGTGGCTACTCCAAAGCATTTTGCAGTTTATAGCATTCCGGTAGGTGGGCGTGACGGAAAGACGCGGACTGATCCACACGTAGCTCCACGAGAAATGCGTACCTTATATATAGAACCTTTCCGGATGGCATTTCAAGAAGCCGGAGCATTGGGAGTGATGAGTTCTTATAATGACTATGACGGAGAGCCCATTACGGGAAGTTATCATTTCCTGACTGAAATATTACGTCAGGAATGGGGATTTAAAGGATATGTCGTATCGGACAGTGAAGCTGTGGAATTTATCTCCAGTAAACATAAAGTGGCGAATACATACGAAGACGGAATAGCGCAGGCTGTCAATGCAGGACTGAATATCCGTACCCATTTCACTCCGCCTGCTGATTTTATCTTGCCTCTTCGTAAAGCTGTTGCCGACGGTAAAATCTCTCAGGAAACTCTTGACAAACGGGTAGCCGAGATACTTCGTGTCAAATTCTGGCTGGGATTATTTGACAATCCCTATCGGGGTAATGGTAAACAAGCGGAACAAATCGTCCATAGCAAGGAACATCAGGCTGTATCATTGGAAGCAGCCCGTCAGTCACTTGTATTATTAAAGATACTTTTTCCGACAAGAAGAATCGCACATTAATTTTACCATCAGGTGAGAACACTTCTTGCGCCTTCACACCAATAACCCAACATATTGCTAAAATTCCTAAAAATAGTCTTTTCATATTATCATCAATTTAAGAGCATAAATAAGAGTCAATATATTTTTGTAATACATTACGGGCAATATAAACCTGGTTTTCAACCGTACGAAGAGACAGACCTAAAAGATTACTTATTTCTGAATTCGAAAGTGATTTTCTACTTTTCATTACAAATATCTGTTTACATTTAGGTGGTAAAGTATCTATTCCATTTTCAACTATTATAAAAAATTCTTTAGTAAGCAACTCATTATATTCACCAATACTGACTTCTTCCCTTTTTTTATCACTATGTGCAGTTTCATAATGCTGCACAATCTGTTTATGACGCAACATATCAATACTACGATTATAGATAGTAATATAAATACATTTTAATGCAGCCATTTCAGACACAAAATAATTTGTTTGCTGAAACAATCCTGTAAATACATCCTGCACTACATCTTCCGCATAAAATTCATCAGATAGCACTTTTCCGGCATATCTAATAAAACTATTCCTATATTTTCCATAAATTCTCTCCAAGGAGATATCCCCTTTTTGATAAAGACTGGTATTAACAGATTGTGTATTCATAATATAGATGGATTAACAATGGTTTTATAAATTAGCCAAAACAGATTGTTTCTCTTTCAAACGTTTCAATCGTACCAATGCTTCCAAATAATAGTAATCTGCATAACTAATAGAAGCATCAACTTCCCATCCCTTGTTCATGTGCCCAACCGAATGCAATAAAAAAGCATCTTTTTTATTTCGAGCCTGGTATGCCGGAGAGGATAGTATCTGAAGCATTTCCACAGCCTTATTCCGATAGAAAAATGCAGAATCACTATCATTTATATAGGTAGAAAGTTCCAATAAAGCAGAGGCTGTTATGGCAGAAGCCGATGCATCTTTCGGTTCACCTGAGGATAATTCCGGAGCATTAAAATCCCAATAAGGAATCATGTCCTCAGGAAGACGGGACAAATAGACATCCGATACCTTCCGAGCAAAATCCAAAAAACGCACATCATGTGTTTCACGATATACCATGGTATATCCATAAATAGCCCATGCCTGTCCACGGGCCCACATAGAATCATCACTCAATCCTTGATGGGTAACTCCTTTTATAAAATGACCATCCAGCGTATCATACACCGCTACATGATAACATGAATAATCTTTACGGAATTGATGTTTCATAGTCGTTTCCGCATGTTTACAGGCAATGTCATACAAATACTGCCCCCCTCCATTCCGCGCAGCCCAAAACAAAAGTTCCAAATTCATCATATTATCAATAATAGTATTGTGCGGCCAGTTTTCCTTTTTCACCATTCCAGGCCAAGATAAAATAGTACCCACAACAGGATTATAAAGCATAGCCAAAGAATCTGCGGCATGCAGCAATCCTTCCTTATATTCCGGTTTTCCTGTCAAACGATAACCGTTGCCCAAACTACACATCATAATAAAACCGGAATCATGACTCTTTGCTTTCCTGTAAGCCAAGGGAGCAATCATATCGGTTACTTTTCCTGCTGCTTCCCTCCACATATTATCCTTAGTATCCTCATATAAATACCAAAGGATACCAGGCCAAAATCCACAAGTCCAAGAGCCTGCCTGTGTATAACGCCATTTAATACTATCTAAATCCATAGAATTAGGAATTTTATCTAACGAAGGAATAGAAACCAGCGTCCGCATAGCCTGAGACCGGCAATACGCAATTTCCGAATCAACAGGAAAATCATCAGTAGCAGTCGTTTTACACGAAAAACATCCTATGCTAACTAAAAAGATAAAAACAAGAGTAAAAAAAGTTCTGCTTTTCATAATCGTATCAGTTTCTTTAATGGATAAAAATATTTTTCTATCAGCAAAATTAGAAACTGAAATGTCTTTTCAACCATCTTGTAAAGTAGGATTAATCCCAACCTACTAGATGAAACAAAAAGACCATACAGCACTATGAATCAACAAATTACACAACAAGAAAGAGAGTTTCAAAAAAATATGAAACTCTCTTCTTCTATCCAATCACTAGAGTAACACCCCTATTCCAAACGCTACTTTATAAATATCCCATGTTCCTTTATATATTCGGCAGGTGACATTCCCTTAAACTTCTTAAACGAACGAAAAAAAGAAGTACGGGAACTGAAACCACATTGTTCCGACAAAGAAACCAAGGTATATCTGGAGGCAGACTTATCCTGTATTCTTTTTATGAATTCGTCTATCCTATATTTATTAACATAATCCGTGAAACCAATATTCATAAACATATTCAGCACTTGGGACAACTCTCCAGTATTACATTTCACCACTTTTGCCACATCCTGCAACTTTAAATCAGGATTCAAATATAACCGATCTTTTTCCATACACTCATTCAGTTTCCCAATAATGAGCATGGCCGTTTTCTCTTCCATCCTTGATTTTTGATATTTTTCTTTCCGGTTTTCTTCGGATGGTTCCGTCTTTTTATTTATATATTCCTTCATTGTGCGATACTTCCCCAATAACCCGGAGTAAAAATAAATAAGAATACAACAAACGACTACACTTAACACCACAATCCATCTTATAAAAGGCGTATTTCCGGCAACAACCACCCTTACCGCTTTTATTGCTGCAGGATTGGAAGCCGCCCTGACCCTAAACATATAATCGCCAACAGGAAGTTCTGTATAAGAAACCTGATTTCCTTTCATCAAAGTTTTCCATTCCTTATCATATTCTTCCAAACAATACTCGTATAAATCCGTATTCTCCACTGCATAATTCAAGGCTGAGAAAGTGAATGAAATATTATTATCATTTACAGACAGAAACACCTCATCTATAAATGGAGCAGAAACGGGCATTAATGTCTCTCCCGGGCACAAAGGTCTGCCTGCGACTGAAATGGAAGTAATCACGGGAGGCTGGACCTTTTTTGTTCCTATCTCACTCCAGCTCTTTACTGCATCATAACAGACCAATCCTCGTTCATTTCCCCACCAAACCGTATTATCATCCGTTATCTGTACCGGAGAATTAAAAATATATCCGGGAATGCCATCGTATAACGAAAAAATCTTATGATAATTTTCCTCTTCCTTTATATATAGTAACCCCCTCTGAGTAGCAAACCATAATCCGCCATTCTTAGGATCTTCCACTATGCTCATCACAGAATTATTCGGTAAGAAATCATTGATCGTGATGTGTTCAAATGTCGTAAAAGACTCATCTACCTTAACCACCCCCTCCTTATCATCACAAAACCACAAATTCTTCTTTTTATCCTCATAAATGAACCGTACACTTTTAGTATATGGCAAAACATGTTCCGGAAAAACATCCGATTTAAATACTCCATCAACCCTATCATACATAAAAACGGCTCCTCCCGTGCCCAGCCACATCCTGCCCTTCGAATCTGCCTTCAATGAAAAAACAGAATTAACCGACAAAGAAGAATTACGACTGTTATAAACCTCATATTCCCCTGTCAAATGATCATATACATACACACCTTTGGAACTGCCGATCCATAATTTATTATTTACATCCCTTTCATATCCATTAAATGACCCTTGCATAAAACATTGATCTGATTGAAGAAAGGAAAGTTCACCCGTATTCCTGTGAAGCAAGTACAAGACCCCTCCATAAGTTCCAATTAAAAAATCCCGATTGAAAGGTTTTACAGACAAAATTATATCCGAACGCAAAATGGAATTCCGGTGTGTATAATGCCTTATCCTTCGTTCCATTTCAGAAATATAATAAAGTCCGTCACGCGTGCCTATTACTTTTTTCCCATCTGCATCCACCCAAAAAGCACGTACATTCATATTATAAGAATTAAAAAGCTCTGGATAAGAATAAACAGAAAAGAAACTTCCATGAGCCGGAGTATAACTTAATCCGCCCATGTAAGTACCTACAAAAAGCATATCATCCTCTTTCAACAAAGAATAAACTGCATTAGAACAAATAGCATCCGCATTCGAAGTATGCTATAGCCGACAACTCTTTTCCTGTAGACGCACTGATTATTCTAATACCGCTTCCATTTGTTCCCACCCATATCTCATCATTAACAGCAATGATACTTTTTATATATCCATTTTCCACTTCAGGACAAATAGAAAAAGCCGTCTTACCGATATCAAAAACAAGCATACCATTGCCGGCTGTTCCTAAATATAGCTTTTCTTTTAAAAGAGTCAGACAAGAAAAATAATTAACAAACTTCTCATCACCCTGATATGTATAGACTTCCGATTGACCAGTTACAATATTATATTCTATCAAACCACCTTGTGAAGTCAGCCAAAAAGTATCTTTATGTCCTTCAACAATGCCAGTGAGAAAATTAGTAGAAGACAAAGCATTTGATCCGAAAAGCACCTTCCTGAAAGTATTCTCCTGATAGATAAAAAGTCCGTGAGTTGTTCCAACCAGTAATCGCCCTGTCTGGCTTACAAATACTGATCTAACTTCCAACGACTTTGTATCCAAAGTGACCAATTTCACTTGGTCTGTTTTCCTATCAAGTCTCCATAATCCTTTATCTGTACCCACCCACAAATAAACAGAATCTGTTTCGGCTATGGAAAAAATGGTACGTCCTGAAAACTGAAGAAAACTTTTCACATTGATACCGTCAAAACGATCTAATCCGGTCTGGGTGCCCAACCAAGTAAAGCCTCTTTTATCTTTATAAATAGTATTAATAATATTGTTAGACAGGCCGTCTGAAATAGTAATAGTACGAAAAGTTAAATTCGGAAGGTCAACGGCCGGTAAAGATACAGGTAGCCATAATAAAATTGCCACCCAAAGATATAATCTATATAGCCATAAATTCCCTTCCATATAGAATGCGTTTTTCATAATTCAGCAAAAGTTACAACTTTGATTGATATGAGTAGCAAATCTACATAAAATTATTCAAATGTGATTCTTTATGAGAAGAAAAATAAGTCCACATAAAATAAAAGAAAAACAAGACATCCATGAAACAAACTCATAAATACCTTGTTTTGTGTAGCGGGACCCGGGATTGAACCGGGGACCTCATGATTATGAATCATGCGCTCTA
>CAUHML010000120.1 GCA_959606905.1 uncultured Bacteroides sp.
CCAAGTTCCCGGTGGACTTGGAATTTTAGAGAGAAAAGAGATACAACATACCATTTATGAACCCTTAAATTGAGAAATGCCTATGGAAAAGTGAAAACACAAGAGTTTGGATGATTCTATCCTACTCTTATTAATTTCTATCTTACCATTTTTGGAAAAAACTATTTTTAATTAACAAAATCATCAATCACTTATGAATGAAGATTGCAGAAAAAGAGGATTGTCTAATAAAAAGATCCTCACGGTAGTAGCAATCAGCACCTTGCTATTAAGCAGTGGAAACGTGATAGCTACTCAGACTACCATTGACGGTTCTTTGAGAGTGACAGAACAGTTGCAAACTCAAATAGTCAATGGTTTGGTTGTAGATGTAAACGGAGAACCGGTTATCGGAGCTAGTGTGGTAGAGAAAGGTACGACAAATGGTGGAATAACTGATATTAACGGAAAGTTTACATTGAATGTAAAGCCGGGTTCAACCTTACAAATCTCTTTCGTTGGCTATCAAACTCAAGAGGTAAAAGCAACCAAGACGGTAAAGGTTGTTTTAAAAGAGGATAGCGAGTTACTTTCGGAAGTTGTTGTGGTGGGCTATGGAACTCAAAAGAAAGCTAATTTAACAGGTGCAGTTGCAACAGTCGACGTAAATAAAACATTGGACAGTCGTCCTATTGCGGATATCGGTCGTGGACTTCAAGGCTCAGTGCCGGGTGTTAATATTACGATTCCAACGGGAGAAATCGGTTCGGACCCTTTGATTAAAATTCGCGGTCAAATTGGATCCATTTCGGGAAATAATACTCCGCTTATTTTGTTGGATAACGTGGAAATTCCAAGTATTCAGATGGTTAATCCCAACGATGTCCAGTCTATTTCCGTATTGAAAGATGCAGCTTCATCTTCTATTTATGGTTCAAAAGCTGCGTTTGGCGTTATTTTGATAACAACTAAATCGGGAGCGCAAACAGATAAATTTGAAGTTAGCTATTCCAATAACTTTTCTTGGCAAGATCCTGCCAAAAGCATTGAAATTGGTGGAATTGAAGCCTTGCAGTACACATTGGATGCTCAAATAAACAGAGGAGAACCGATGCCGGCGGGTGGCTTTTGGCGTATTAGCCCCGAAAGCCTGGAGAAAGCCATAGAATGGCAGAAACAGTATGGAGGAAAGGTAAAATGGAATGATCCGGTAGTATATGGCCGTGACTGGTATTATGACGGAAAAGATAAATATGGATATAGACTCTATGATGCGGCTAAAGCTATGGTCAGGAACTGGGCTCCGACCATGAGCCATAATTTATCGGTAAATGGTAAAAGCGGCAAGACCAGTTATAATATAGGATTGGGGTATTTGGATCAGAGTGGTATGTCTAAGACTGCCAAGAAGGACGACTTCAAACGATATAATGCATCGGTCAGTGTAACATCGGAATTGAATAAATATCTTACAGTGAGAGCCAGTTCTATCTATTCCGACCGTAATAAACGTTATCCGGGTATTGGTAATACTTCTGCTGACCCTTGGTTGTATATGTATCGTTGGAGCCCATTGTTTCCGATGGGAGTGACAGAACATGGCAATCCTTTGAAAGAGCCGTCGTATGAAATGGCTGCATCAAATACAGATAATCTGCAAAATAAATATTATAACGTTAACCTGGGTTTTACATTGAATATTACGAAGAATTGGGATGTTAAATTTGATTATACTTACGACAGACAAACTTCGGAAACAAATTCGTCTGTAACCCAATACGAGGCCGGTGCTACATGGTATGCGCCTACGGCGTGGATAGAGAACGGCAGTCAGGTCTTTGTCAATGAACAAGGCGAAAGAGTAGACACGGGAGGTATGCCGGCATACCGTTTCCCTGTAGAAAAATATTATAACAGTTCGGGTCCGGGAGCTAGTCAGGTCGGCTATCAGAATAAATCGGTAGATAATAATACGTTCAATATTTATACCACCTATAACCTGCAATTGGGAGCTGAAAAAGAGCATGCCTTTAAGTTTATGGTGGGTATGAACAGGGTTACCAGTAAATGGAGTTCGCATAAAGGGTGGAAAACAAATCTTATTGATTTGACAAACCCGCAATTTCCATTGGCATCCGGTGACCAGTTCATTGAAGGAGACCGCAATTGGGAAGCTCAATTAGGTTTCTTCGGACGTCTGAATTATTCTTTCGAAGACAGATATTTCTTAGAAGCTAATATACGTAGGGATGGTTCATCTAAATTTCCGAAGAATTTGCAGTGGCGTTGGTTCCCTTCTTTTTCTGCCGGTTGGGTGTTTACCAATGAGAGTTTCATGAAACCGGTTGAAAATATTTTGAGCTTTGGTAAGTTTAGGGCTTCATGGGGTAGTATTGGCGATCAGACGGTATCCAATACCTTGTACAAAGCCATATTGGCTGACGGCCAATCGTCATGGCTGGACGGAAGCGGTAATAAGATGCCTTTGTACGGTACTCCTTCGTTAGTGGACAGTGATATCAGTTGGCAAGAGATTGAGACTTTGGATTTTGGAGTAGACCTGCGTTTCTTTAAGAATAAATTCGGAGTAACTTTCGATTGGTATCGTCGGGATACGAAAAACATGATTATTGAAGGAGAAAGCTTGCCGGTGACACTTGGTGCTACAGCTCCTAAAGGTAATTACGGTAGTTTGAGAACCAAAGGTTGGGAGTTGTCGGCTGATTTTACCCATCGTTTTTCCAATGGATTGGGAATTAATGTTATGGCTTCTATTTCCGATGCAACTACCTATATAACCAAAGGAGCGGATTATCTGACTCCATGGGAAGACCGTAAATTAGGGACAACCTATTCTACCGGAAGACGATATGGCGATATTTATGGTTTTGTGACAGATAGATTGTTTCAAAAAGAGGACTTTGTTTACGGAGCAGACGGACAAATAGAAAAAATTACTGTCATTTATAACGGAACAGCGCATACTACCAATAAACAATCTTCCCCATATCCGGTGTATCAGGTACATTATGAAGACAATAACAAATTGATTTTTGCACCGGGTGACGTTAAATTCGTGGATTTGGACGGAGACGGTTATATCACGCCGGGAACAGGTACGAATGGTAATCCCGGTGACCAGACTGTGATTGGCAATTCTACTCCTCGCTATGAGTATAGCTTCCGTTTGGGAGCGGATTATAAGGGGATTGATTTTTCAATCTTCTTCCAAGGCATCGGCAAGCGTCAGATTTGGGGTAGCGGTCAGTTGGCTATTCCCGGATATAATGCCAAAGAGGGTGCTCTTCCCAAAACCTTCACAACCGATTATTGGACAGAAGAGCGTACGGATGCATTTTATCCGAGAGCATGGAATTTGGGTGGAAGCAATACTGGTTTCAGTATGCAGAAACAGTCACGCTATTTGCTGGATATGTCTTACCTGAGAATCAAGAATATAACGTTGGGATATACTTTCCCGGAGAATCTTCTTTCAAAAGTGTATATATCCAAGGCCAGACTCTATATGTCATTAGAGAACTTCTTTACATTTGACAAGCTGAACGGATTGCCTATCGACCCGGAGGCTATCTCAGGTTATTCGATGTTCAGGTCTGACTCAAACTATAACTTGGGACGTACGGGTATGGGCACACCTGTTTTCAAGACTTTATCATGTGGCGTTCAATTAACCTTCTAAAAAAGAGTAATTATGAGATTTAAAATATATATGATTTTAACCGGAATCATCTTCCTGTTTACGAATTGTAATGATGTGCTGGACCGTCCTTCATTGACTACATCGGAAGATGATGCTTACTGGACCAGTGAGGATAGGGTACGTTTGTATGCCAATGCCTTTTATACCAACTTCTTTGTAGGATATGGATTGAAGTATGAAACGACGTATGCTCCTAATGCAAATTATACTTTTAATGATGATGCAGTGAGATTGTCCACCCAAACGCAGTTTGGACGGACTGTCCCTACATCAAAAGGCTCAACGAGTCTGGATATGATGTGGCAGAGCGAATTTACCGGTCCGACATGGAATTTTGCTTGGATAAGGAAGGCGAATGTCATGCTTGATCGTGTGTCTGCCAGAATGAAGGATATTCTGACCGAAGAACAATACAATCATTGGATGGGAATAGGCCGTTTCTTCAGAGGAATGGAGTATGCTCGTCTGGTCAATGTTTTTGGTGATGTCCCTTATTACGATACAGAGGTGTTGAATACGGATAAGGATGCCTTGTATAAGGATCGTACTCCGAGAAATGAAGTGATGGATGCCGTTTATGATGATTTTGATTTTGCCATGAAGAATGTCCGTTTGGATGACGGGGATGCACAATATGTGAACCGTTATGTGGTGGCTGCTTTTGTTTCGAGATGGGCATTGTTTGAAGCAAGTTGGCAAAAATATTATTATAAGAATGATGAACGTGCGAAGAAATTTTTTGAGCAGGCTATTACTGCGGCTGACTTGGTAATGAGCAGTGGAAAATATGATATTGTGACTGATTTCCGCTCTTTATTCGGGTCGACGAAAAGTACGAAAGACTGTATCCTGTATCGTACCTATGATGCGGATAAGGGTGTGACTCATTCCATAGCATCGACTTGTAACATGAATGACCCTACCGATGTCGGCCCGAATTTGGATTTGATTAAGGCGTTTATCTGTACGGATGGTAAGGACTGGCAAACTTCTGCAGTTGCCAACGCAGCCGATTTTACTTTAAGTAACCTGATAAAGACAAGAGATGCCAGATTTGAGGCAAGTTTTTACAATAAGCCGACTCCCAGAGCTAAAAGCTGTTATTTGTATGTAACTAAGTTTATCCCTCGGAGTGCATTGGAGTATATTGAAAAAGGTGGTTCTCCGGCTCCGGAATTCCAGGGTGAAAAGAATGTGACTGGCTATCCGGTAATCCGCTATGCTGAAGTTTTATTGAATTGGATTGAGGCTAAAGCGGAACTTGCTACATTGGGAGGGCCGGCGGTTATCCAGACTGATATAGATGAGTCTATTAACAAGATCCGTAACAGACCGATTGCCGAGGAAGCAAAAGCGTTGGGTGTTGTCAAGACAGCAGACATGAAATTAGATGCTCTGCCTGATGATCCGGGTAGAGATGTCACGGTATCTCCGTTACTTTGGGAAATCAGACGGGAAAGAAGAATGGAATTTGCTTTTGAATTCTCACGTATCGTCGATTTGAGACGTTGGAAAAAATTGGAGTACATGGATACCGATAGAAATCAGGATTTGCTGGTAGGTACTTGGGTAAATTTCAAGGATGAGGTTCCCGAAGAACTGAAATCAGAGAATAGCAGGAAAATCAGGGTTATGGGCAAGGATGGAAGTCTGACCGTTTATGATGGCACTAATGCTGCTGCTATGAAAGGATTTTTCTATCCGGAACAGAATAAAGGACGACTGCCCTTCTTGAATGTGCCTAATGTAAACCCATATCTCTCACCTATCGGAATTAATCAAATTGAAGATTATAAGAGTAGAGGGTATACACTTACTCAAACGGAGGGATGGCCGGCAAGTTTGAATTGACGGATACATCCGTGAGTTAACAATGGTTTTTAATTAAAACATGAGATTATGTATAAATTAATAAAAAGTTTAGGATTTATGGCTGTATTGCTTGGTATTAGTCTTGTCTCTTGTGAGGAGGATTATCCTAAAAGCCATATAGCACCTTATGATACGGAGCTTTTAGCAATAAAGATAGTTAATGCCGGGGCAGACGGGAAAACAGTGGTGGAAGGAACAATTGATGAAGCCAATAAGACAATTAATTTTCCCCGTTTGGATGTTGAGACTAATTTTTCAGCTTTGAGCTTTGAGGCGGAACTTTCTGAGGGCGCGGAGCTTCAAACTCCGGTCATGGATTTCTCAATGGATGAGGAAACTTCCGACAAGACTTTGATACTGCGGATTGTAAATAATAAGAGGTATAAGGAATATTTTGTTAAAGTCCGGAAAAGAGTTCCTGTGTATGGGGCTGATTTTGAAAAGCCTACTGTATATAATTTTTCAGGAGATAACATTTATAGTGATTATGCCGATGCTGCATCTACCCGTTGTGCTTCTTATGATGGCGAACATGTATTGGTTGTCAGCAGAGCTACACAACCTCATCTTCTTAAAGTATCGGATTTGAAGAAGGGGGAAATCAACCCGATTCTGCTGGATTTGACTGGAGTTAGCGGTGGTACTTTCTCTTATAACATGGGTGCGTTGAGTAATGGTCATGTATATCTTTCAAGTTTGTCGGGTGCCAAAGCTTCTCCTCTTAAGATTTATCATTGGGAAACACCGGATTCCCAACCGGAAACGATAGCCAATATTAATGTTGGAAGTATCTCCGGAGCAGGAAACAGACATGGTGATAATGCCTCTTATAATATAGATGAGAATGGTAACGGATTTATATTCTTTGGTGATAATGCAGCTACTGATTTTCTAAGAATACCCGTAAGCGGCTATAAAACAGTTGATGCCACTGCCATTAAAGTATTACCGTCAAAATCTGATGCTACGATGGTGACCAATGTATATAGAGTGGGAAATACAGACCAGTATTTATGGTCGGGTGTCAGAATTCCTGTAACATTGGTCAATGAGTCTGTAGGCGAAATATATGCGTCGAGCATAAAAGGAGAGGCTGTGGCTCCAAGGATAATCAACTTTAATGAGGAGCGTTATCTGTTGGTTTGTACCGCTGGTCAGGGTAGTGCATCTACTGCAACCATTGCTTTGGAAATTTATGATTTGAGCAAAGGAGCTACCATAGAAGAGGCTTTGCGGAAATTTGACGAAGGAGACAATCACAATCCTTTGTACCAATTTAAATTAGGTGGAAGTGGAAATGGAAACGCCCTGGCGCAGACAGATTATTATATAGAGAAAGATGAGAACGGGAAAGATGCCAAGCTTTGTGTGTTTGCATCACGCACAGGATCAGGATTTGTAATATGCGAGTTCCCTATTAAGCAGGAAGAGGAATAATATGCTGATTTTCTACATTTAAATTGAATTTTTATATTGTCAACTTGAAAGCCGTCTATTTTAAAATTATCAGGCGGCTTTCTTATTAGAAATTTAAGGATGAAACATTTGAACTATATATATATAATCATTTTACTTGTGCTTGTCGCAGCATGTAGTAAAGACGATGAAGGCATTTTGGATGACGGCACCCATTCTCAGGGAGAAGGTCAGACCTCTTCGTCTGTTCTGCCCGGAAAGGAACTGAGAGGAGTATGGATAGCTACGGTATGGGGGCTTGATTGGCCTATGGAAAAGTATAATGCCGATGTTCAGAAAAAGTTGTATACAGATTATCTGGATTTATTGGTCGGGTATAACATGAATGCGGTATTTTTCCAAATCAGAGGTATGGCAGATGCGTTTTATGAATCGGAATATGAGCCTTGGAGTAAGTATATTACAGGAAGTGCAGGAGTAAGACCCGATTATGATGTTTTAGGATTTCTTGTTGAGGAAGCTCATAAGCGAGGTATCCAGTTTCATGCTTGGTTAAATCCATACCGTATAGCTACGCGTGCAAATAAGAATGCTGCTTTCCCAAAACTGGATGCCAAAATACCCATGGAACTGGTTAAGGATTATGAGAAAATCAGAGTTTATAATCCTGCTTTGCCGGAAGTTCAGGAACGGATTGTAAATATTGTCAAGGAAATTATTACCAAGTATGACGTTGACGGTATTCACATGGATGATTATTTCTATCCGTCATTGGAAGCTTCTGAGACAATGAATGATGGTGCGGAATTTCAAAAATATGGGAAGGATAAATTTAAGAATGTCGAGGATTTCAGGCGTAATAATGTAAATACCGTAGTTAGGAATATCCAGAAAACTATTATTGAGACTCGTCCGGAAGTGATTTTCTCTATTAGTCCGGCAGCTGATATGGAGCGTAATTACAACACATTGTTTGCAGATGTCAATACGTGGGCAAAGGAAGGCTGGGTGGATGTGGTTATTCCGCAGCTGTACTTTGCCACAGGTAATGATGCTACCAGTTTTAATCTGAGGTTGGATTTATGGTCGCAATATACATATGAAAACCACTTATTGATAGGATATGGCATTTATAAATTTGGTGATTCGCAATATGGAAGTAAGTTTCAATCGTCAGATGACTTAATGAA
Organism: uncultured Bacteroides sp.; assembly: GCA_959606905.1. The sequence goes on from CAUHML010000120.1 coordinate 8,179, forward strand.
GCAGTTTGAACTGGCAAGTGCAAAGCCGAAGGTAAAGGGAAGTGTATTGTACAGTGCCAAGAACTTGGTAGAAAATAAGGTTGGTATTGCAGATGCGGTCAAGGCTATATATGGAAAGAAAGTATTGCCTCCTTATTTAGGACGAACTGCTGCAGTGCTTCCTCCGACACCGGACAATATCAGGTTGAATGGGGCTGATTTGTCTTGGGGAGCGGTTTCAAATGTTGCTTATTACGCTATATATAAAGATAATGGGAAAGAGCGGAAAGCCGATTTGGTAGGTATTACCCAAGGAACGTCATTTAAATTATCGGAAAAGGGAGTTTATTTTGTGACTTCGTTATTCAAAAATAATGCAGAAAGTGAGATTTCAGAAACTGTGTCTTATTGATATACTTAAAACGACTTGAAATCGGAAGTCTCAAGCAACATAGTCAAGGGTGTGTTAAAAATGAATGCTGTAATAGTAATGACATTCTATTTTTGACACACCCTTATCGGTTTATGGATTAGGAGAAATTTTAAAGCGCTTTCTCTCTAATCAGATACTCTGCAATCTGTACCGCATTCAATGCAGCGCCTTTTTTGATCTGGTCGCCCACAATCCAGAAAGTCAATCCGTTCTCGTTGGTGAGGTCCTTGCGGATACGTCCTACATATACAGGGTCTTTTCCTGCGAGGAACAGCGGCATCGGATATTCTTTCTCTGCCGGATTGTCCATTAATACCAGTCCGTCACCTTTGGCAAATGCTTCACGTGCCTCCTCGATAGAGATGGGCCGTTCTGTCTCTACCCAGATACTTTCCGAATGCGAGCGGAGGGCAGGTACACGGACACATGTTGCGCTGACTTTGATGTCGGAGTGCATAATCTTACGTGTTTCGTTGTACATCTTCATCTCTTCCTTGGTATACCCGTTTTCAGTGAATACATCAATCTGGGGAATCAGATTGAATGCCAGTTGATAGGCAAATTTCTCCACGGTCACGGGTTCACCCGCCAATACTTGGCGATATTGTTCGTACAACTCATCCATAGCAGCGGCGCCTGCACCGCTTGCAGCCTGATACGTGGATACGTGTACGGTTTTTATATGAGAAAGCTGTTCGATGGCTTTCAGTGCCACTACCATTTGGATAGTAGTACAGTTAGGATTGGCGATAACGCCGCGCGGACGGTCTTTGGCATCGGCGGCATTGACTTCGGGTACAACCAAAGGAACATCGGCATCCATACGGAAAGCGCTTGAATTGTCAATCATCACAGCGCCGTGCTTGGTGATTGTTTCAAGATACTCTTTAGAGGTGCCTGCGCCTGCGGAAGTGAAAGCAATGTCAACCCCTTTAAAGTCATCGTTGTGTTGCAAGAGTTTAACCTCGATCTGTTTACCGCGGAAGGTATATTTAGTGCCGGCACTGCGTTTAGAACCGAACAATACTAACTCGTCCAACGGGAAATTCCTTTCATCGAGCACTCGCAGGAACTCTTGTCCTACGGCTCCGCTTGCTCCAACAATAGCTACTTTCATTTTTCTTTTGTTTTAA
>CAUHML010000121.1 GCA_959606905.1 uncultured Bacteroides sp.
ACTTTTTCTGCTACCTACGAAGTAGATCAGCAGATAAAAGAGGGAGAACAGACAACGAGCGTCAAGGCAACCTATACCGTAAAAGTCCATGTAGACGCTGACGGAAATATGGTAATCGTTCAGAACCCTACCCTTGCCCCAGCAATCGAAAAATCGGACTATGAACCAAAGACACCAGAAGCCGACAACAGCGTGGACGCTGACACAATCAATGACGCTACGGCATTTCTGGAAACATTCTTTAAGCTGTACCCGACAGCCACAGAAAAGGAACTTGCCTATTATGTATCGGGAAATGTGCTTGAACCTATTGACAGGGACTGCCTTTATTCTGAACTGGTAAACCCTATCTTTACAAAGGACGGGGACAATGTGAAAGTCAAGGTAGCTGTGAAATTCATTGATAATCAGACAAAGGCAACGCAGGTGTCACAGTATGAGCTGGTGCTACATAAGGATAGCAACTGGAAGATTGTAGGATAGTTATATAAGGCTTACGATTCAATTTTTATGTTTCGTAAGCCTTTTTTTAATTCAGTTACAATTTAATTATAATTATGTTTTATCTTATAAATGCTTGAAGTGATACATACACTGACAAGTAAATTTCAAGTAAGGAAAGGCGGTAGAACATGGACTACATTTTAGAAACAAAAAATTTAACCAAAAACATCAAAAACGAAAATATTATTAAAGGACTTTCTTTGAAAGTGCCAAAAGGAGAAACTTATGGTCTGCTTGGTCCAAATGGTGCGGGAAAAAGCACAACCATGAAATTACTTTGCGGATTATTAAAACCTAGTGAGGGAGAAGTTATTTTTAAAGGAAAGCCGTGGTCAAGAGATACGTTGAACAAAATAGGAGTTTTAATAGAAAGTCCTGCAATTTACGGCAATTTGACGGCAAAAGAAAATATGTTGATACACGCTTGTATGTTAGGAGTATCAGAAAATGAAATAACCCGTGTTTTAAAACTATTAAAAATAGATAAGACAGGAAAGAAAAAGGTTTCTAATTTTTCGCTTGGAATGAAGCAAAGATTAGGAATTGCAATAGCTCTTTTAGGAAATCCAGATTTAATTATCTTGGACGAACCTACAAATGGTTTAGACCCTATTGGTATTCAAGAATTACGAGATTTAATAAAAAGACTGAATGAAAATCAAATTACGGTTTTGGTTTCCAGTCATAACCTTGCAGAAATCCAACATATAGCGTCCTACATCGGAATTATCATCAATGGAAAACTAAAGTATGAGGGAGAAATCAACGATACTGATGATTTAGAAACGATATTTATGAACGTTACCAAAGAGGAGGAATGTTTCTATGTATAAATTATTTCGTATGGAATTATTAAAATCCAAAAGGACATTGCTTAGACCTGTTCTTTTTATTGGTGCTGTCATATTTGCTGTTCTGCTTATGATTGTAGCAAATCTTGCGCCAGATACCTTAGAAAACTCTTGGGAACATTACACAAAAATGATTTTTAATATGTGGACAATATCTTTTAATACACTTGGAATTTCACTATTGTGTATTTTAAGCGAGTATGAAGAAAAGAAAAATAATACCTATCGTTCTATTTATGTAGAAGCATATTCAGTGAAACGGGTTTGGACAGTAAAAGTATTTACTTTAGCATTTTACTCGTTTGTGGCTACTGCACTATTGACTATATTCGTATGTGGATTGGCATTATGCAATCATCTTGGTATGAATACCGTTATATCAATATTAGAAATGGGTGGAATTACATGGTTGATGTCATTGGCGATTATCCCGATCTCATTGTTCTGTACTCATAATTTTGGCTTAGCTGGTGCATTAGGTATAGGCTTTGTTGGCTTTGTATCAGCTCCGATTATGGCTTCAGAAAATTATTGGATTTTAAATCCATATAGCTATGCGGTAAGAAGTATTGTACCGATTACAAAAATACACCCAAATGGAATTGTTTTGGAAAATACAAGTAATTTGTTAAATACAAATTCAATCCTACTGGGAATATTGTCAGCGGTATTATGTTGCATGATATTTACCTATATCACATCAATCTTTTTTGCAAAAAGAGAGGGAAATTAAAATGTATTTCATGAAAGTCTTATATGCAGAGCATTTAAAGAGTAAGCGAACGATATTAAAGAAAATACCTTTTGTACTGGCTTTTGTTATAGTTGGTTTTATTCTGTTTGTTTTTAGGTCAAGCGATAAAAATGAAATTGTCATGAATAGCGGTAATTATTGGATAACTATATCGGCTATGATTGCGCCTATCTTAATTGGGATTTTGGCTGGAATTACAGGAGAGCAAGAACAAGAAGCTGGGAATTATCAAATTATAAGAAAAAGTACGCACAGGGGAATGAACTTTCTCGCAAAAGCTATGTATTTGATAGGTATATTGACTTTTTTTGTTGTATTCTCTATGTTATTATTATATGTTAGTATATGGTGTATCTATAAACCAGAAAACTATACGCTTATCCCTGCTTTAAAAACTACATTGATTTTTATTGTAGGTTCTCTTTTTTTAGTTCCATTTCAATTATGGATTAGTATTTACTTGGGAATGGGAGCTTCCATAGGAATTGGAATTTTAGGAACAATATTTGTTTCTTATATCAGCTCGTTTCCTATGCTTGAAGAACAACTTTGGAGAGTTATTCCATGGATTTGGACTTTAAAAACAACAACCCTCTATTTCGAGAATATTAGTTTAAGCGTACAGGGAGTAAATTTACCGTTAGACTTAGCGATACAATTTGTATCTTTTGTTTTACTGCTTATCGGAGTTGTATTATGGTTTAAAAATTGGGAGGGTAAATCAAAAGAATAAAGGAGAAACAGCATGGCTCATATTATAGTGATAGATGATGATAAAACATTACTTCAACTTATAAAAAATACTTTGGAAAAAGAACATTCTGTAACGGTTTATACAGGTTTATCGGGAGTGTCTATTCGAGAAATCAATGCACACGATTTGATGATACTTGATGTTATGATGCCCGAATTAGACGGGTTTACTTTTTTGAAAGATAAAAGGCGTGAAATTGATATACCTGTATTGTTTTTAACTGCCAAAAATTTTGAACAAGATTTAGTAGAAGGATTTTCGGTTGGAGCAGATGATTATATTATTAAGCCGTTCTCCATTAAAGAACTTCGTTGTCGGATAACAGCACATTTGCGTCGAGAAAATAGAGGAAAAAACAATTTAATTCATATAGGACAGGTTTTTTGTGATTTTACGAGCAGGAAAATCTATGTAAATGAAACAGAGTTAAATATGACGCCGTCTGAATATGAAATATGTTGTCTGCTCATGAAAAATCCTAATCGTGTATTTACAAAAGATGAAATATATGAAAGAATTTTCGGATTTGACGGTATTGGAGACGCTGAAACGACCATACGAGAAAGAATAAAAGAGATAAGAAAGAAATTTAAAGTTTATAACGAAGAACCGATAAAGACAATTTGGGGAGTGGGCTATCAATGGGAAAAAAATCAATAATGAGAATGCTTTTAACTCTTAGTATTTCTCAAATATGCTACATCTTCATAGTGATTGTTATATTTGGAGCAGGAACTTTATTTTTAACGGAAACAGGGATAATTCTTTCTCCGCAAGTAATATCTGAAAGTGTGGAAAATATAACAGGTAAAGCTGTCAATGGAGTGCTTGAAGCTAAGGATATACCAGCATATATAGAATATGCGCAACTTTCAAACGACGGCAATTATATAACTGGCACAATACAGGATAAAGAACTTATAGAAGAAGTTTATAAAGAGGGACAAGTTACACATTTGCAGTTTATGAACGGAACGAAATATGAATGTGTCAATGGTTTATCTGAAAAATGGATTTTGGGATATAAAAGTGGCACTTCCCAATTTTCAAATGATTTTTTGAGAAATGTTTTTCCGAGTGCTGATTTAACAGTTGTTCTTTCCTTTTTTGTTACAGTTGTTATAGGTTTTTTTATCATTCTAAAATGGCATAGAAATCAGTTGCGTAAAGAACTAAATAAAATCATAAGTATACGTGAAACCATTTTGAATGATGATGAACAAATCTCTGGGGTATCGAGTACATTAAAAGAAATAAATGATATTTTAATTGTTTTGAACGAAATGGAAAAAGCAGTAAAAGACAGTACAAAAAAACAATTAAAGCAAGCTCAATTATTAGAAGATGGTATTCAAGCACTTACGCATGATATACAAACACCTGCTACGGTTGTATCTGGAAATTTGGAATTGCTGGAAGAAACAGAAATAACAGGAAAACAAAAGGAGTATTTAAACGATGCGCAAGACGGAATAAAAAGAATATCAGAATATGTAGAAGAACTAAAAAATCTTGTGAAAATGGAACACTTAAAAACGGATTATATTTCCTTGGGCGAAGAATATGTAAATGAACTAATTTCACTGGCAAATCAAATAGCTTCCCTAAAAAATATATCTATTGTAGTTCTACAAAAAGATATTGCTGATGACTTATTGATAGATGGAAAAGCAATACAAAAAGCGTTCCAAAATATAGTATCAAATGCTGTTGATTTTTCGGAAGAATATACAGAATTAAAATTGCAATTTCAAAAACATATATCTGAATATAGGATAAGTGTTACTGACAGCGGAAAAGGGTTTAGTGAAGAAAGCCTAAAAAGAGCAACTCAAAAATTCTATTCTGAAAACAAGGCGAGAAATGGCACTCATTACGGTTTGGGACTTGCAATCGTAAACAAAATCATGCGGGAACATTTTGGATTTCTCAGGCTTGAAAACTTAGAAGAAAATAATAAGATTATAGGGGCAAGAGTTACTCTCGTGTTCCCTCTTGATAGAAAATTTTAATTAGGGGGGATACTATGGGAAAATATTAGTTGTAGAATTTAATGATAAAGAGAATAACTTATTTCAGCAAACCTTAGAATGGCTGTCTACGAAACTGAATACAAGTCCGACACTTATGAACATACAAACAGAAGAATTATATATCAATCCTTTTACTCGCACTGTGGTAGATAAACAAGGCAGTCGAATTTATCTGACTGCAAAGGAATTTGACCTATTGTATTTTATGTATTCTCATAAAGGACAGGTATTCACAAAAGAACAACTCTATCAGAATGTATGGGGAGATGATGATATACCGAATGCAAACAACATGACTTCGTTTATCCGAAAACTTAGAAAGAAAATAGAACCCAATCCAGACAATCCGCAGTATATTTTGACTGTTTGGGGTGTGGGTTATAAATTCAGCGAAGAAAAACCGTAGCGGTACTTCACAATCATTTGTGATCAGTACACTACGGTTTTATTCGTTCCTATTCATTTTGTTTTCAAACATCTTTACATGACGCATAGAATTTTTAGTTGCTTTCAAAACATCTACTAAAACACGGACTTCATATTCGTTGCAATCCTCGAAAATATCTTTTGCTTCTCTTTCAAATATGGGCTTAGAGGTAAGAACAGTATCACATAAAAGTTCATCAACCGATACAGATAACATATTTGCAATCGCAACTAAAGTCGGCAGGCTGACGCTGGAGTTTCCAGTTTCTATATTACTGACGTGCTGTGGGGAAACGCCTATTCTGTCTGCTACGGCTTCTTGGGTAAAATTTTTCTTTATCCTTGCAATTTTTATTCGTTTCCCTATCGCTTTAAAATCAAGCTCCATAGCACACACATCCTTTCCTCGAACCATTCTTTTACATTGTAACCTTTGTGAAAATGTATTATAATAGCCCTATAAAATAAACTATTCCATAAGTTATAGTTTCGCTTATTATGGACATCAAAAATAAAGTTTATCCAGAAATGAGGTGGATATGGTATGATAAAGTTCAATAAAAGAGATAGCAAAAAAATGTTAAAGGAAGTTGCAAGACTTCGTGGCGTTTCTGTTGCGGAAGTTCGGGAAGAAATGCAACTTGCTATTGAAGAAGCAAGAAACAATCCCGACGCAGAGAAACAAGCAGAATTTCAAAGGCTGTTTGGAAACAAGACACCAACACCAGAGGAATTTATCTGTATTACCAGCAAAAAGCTAAAATTTTGAATGTAAGGAGTGGCGATTATGAAACAATCAGAGAAGCAAAGGGAAGATTTTTTATCAATCTGTGGACAGTATGATTATGATTTATTAACGGGTAAAAATAAAATGACACAAGCAGATTTTGAACGTATTACCCATATTACACTATCGCTAGGCTATACGGCATATACACAGACATTGATAAGCACTTATTTAGACTTAGCCTGCAAGGAAGTAGAGCAAATTGACAGAGAGCATGATATTTTAGCTGATTACCCAGAATATTATGAGGACGAACAAATACTAGAGCAGACAAGCCAATGGATAGAAGATTTTCTCAATCAGATACCAACAGAGAAACAGAGTTACTATCGCCAACTTATAAAAGAAAATACGCATGACTTTTAATGGATAGGTTATTGCAAGGTCGGGTATCTGACATATTGCAGTAACCTTTTTTATATCCTGCTAAAAAACAGGAATACGGACGGAATTAAGACGGATTTATATTTTATGCTTATCTTGTAGAAAGCTATGATATAGCGTCAATTTCTACACGAGAGGAATTGGAATGATAAGATGGCATAAAAGAAATTCGTTAAAAATCTTATAAATTACAGTAGGTAATACTCTGTTGATACTTAGATAAAAAACAGTTTGCTTGCTGATATTGCCTTGCAAAGCTCAATGAGGTTTTTATGACTTCTTGGGCTTTTTTACTTTTCTTAAATTTTTTTCTCAATCTTTGCCAATCCATGCCCCCTCATTTGTATTAATAACGGAAAGGGGGAAGGAACGGTTAATCTCACCGCCTTTTGAGAAACGGAAGGAGGTGAAAACGTGAAAAAATCGACTTCCCATGAAGATATTCAGAAAGTTTTTGACTGTTATTGCAAAAAGATTTTGAAACATGAAGCTATCAATATTCAGAAGCAATACCAGCGTTTGAATAATATGCAAGTTTCATTTTCAGAACTTTCGCCAGAACAGCTTGCCGAACTTGCAACTTATGATGAATATTCAACAGACTATGACACTTACAAGGTTATGGGCTATGACGTAAAAATCAAAAATGAGTTGTTAAGTGAAGCATTGCAGGAACTTTCAGAAGAAGAACGTCTTATTTTGTTATTGTACGGTTTGGGCTTTAATGACGTTGAAATTGCTGACCTTATGAAAATTGTTCGTCGTACAGTGCACTATAAACGTAAAAAAGGCTTTGAAAAAGTAAAGAAAAGAATGGAGGAAAAACAGCATGAGAAAGAATAATGCAGTACATAAGGGCAACAACTTATTGCCATATCCCGTTATCGTTTCTGCTTCTCAAGGCGATATTCTGGCTATGAATGTAGTATTAAGTCATTATGAGCCTTACATTGCCAGACTGTCTATGAGAACAAGCATTGACGAATACGGCAATCCGCATACTTGCGTTGATGAAGATATGCGTAGCCGTTTGGAAGCAAAACTTATTCAACAGATACTTGAATTTAAAGTAGCATAAACGGACTGTCCTATCAACAAGAGCGACGCTATACCCCCTTTCCTGCGTCCTCTTTGGGATTGATATATCGGTCAAAGTTTATTGAAAAGTAGATAAATTTTGACGGACGTATGAGCCGATAGTTCTTTGAAAATTGAATAAAGCAGACAGATACGTTTGTGAGGTAGCAAGCCACGGGGACTGTACGCCACGACCTTTCCAAAAGAAAGCGAGCGACCCACGCAGTGATCCGAGAGCGACCGTTGGAAAAGTCGCTTTGCCACGACCTATCCTCACAGAATAATGATACGTCCGCATGGTGCGGTTCTGCCCACAAGAATGGGAATAGTTGAGATACTAACGGAGCTTTCCAAAGCCGTCTGCCTGCTTGTAAAAAATGACACACAGTAAAGGGGGTTATATACTATGATAAACAATACTGATGTGCCTGTATGGGAAAAATACACGCTTACCATTGAGGAAGCGTCTAAATACTTTCGCATTGGCGAAAATAAACTGCGTCGTCTGGCAGAAGAAAATATCGGTGCGAAATGGGTTATTATGAACGGCAACCGTATTCAGATAAAGCGAAAACAGTTTGAAAAAATCATTGATACACTGGACACAATATAGTGAAATCAAGCCTAGAATATGTTATAATATTTATATGACGTATCTAGGCTTGCTCCAGTTTTGGAGAGGAGTTTTCTACTATGTCAAGAGAAGTTAGACGAGATAACAGACGACGAATTTTAAGAACTGGGGAAAGCCAGAACAAAGAGGGAAGATACGTTTACAAATACATCAATTCATTAGGCGAGCAGAAATTTATTTATTCATGGAAACTTGTTCCTACGGACAGAGTACCAAAAGGCAAACGTGATGATATTTCATTACGTGAGAAAATCGCAGAAGTCCAGAGAGATTTAAGCGACGGTATCGACACCGCAGGCAAGAAAATGACGGTATGCCAGCTTTACGAAAAGAAAAATAATCTACGAAAGAACATTCGCAGAAATACGGTCAAAGGCAGACAACAGTTTATGAACGTTCTGAAAAAAGACCCTTTCGGAAGTATGAGCATTGATAGCGTCAAGCAATCAGACGCTAAAGAATGGGCTATCCGCATGAGCGAAAACGGGATAGCGTATAACTCAATCAAGAATTATATGCGTTCTTTGAGGGCTTCGTTCTACATGGCGATACAAGATGATTACGTTAGAAAAAATCCGTTTGATTTTGTGCTAAGTGATATTCTTGATGATACCCGAAAAGAAAAGACCGCCCTATCTTTAGAGCAGGAAGAAGCCTTGCTGACATTTGCAAAAAGCGACAGAACCTACAAAAAGTATTATGACGAACTTGTAATACTTCTGGAAACGGGACTTCGTATTTCCGAGTTCTGCGGTCTGGACTTGAACGTTGCCGTTGATATGAAGAATAAATCAATCCTTGTGGAACACCAGCTATTGAAAGACACGGAAACGGGCTACTATATAGAGAAGCCAAAGACAAAAAGCGGTATCCGTGAAATTCCAATGACTGACAAAGCCTATGACGCTTTCCAGCGACTTATCAAGAGCCGAAAGAAAACAGAACCAATCGTGATTGACGGTTACAGCAACTTTTTGATGTTGAACGGTAAAGGCTTACCGCAAGTAGCAAGCAGTTACAACATGGTATTAAAAGGTCTGGTTAAGAAGTACAACAAGACACATGATGAACTGCCAGAGATTTCGCCACACAGCCTGCGACATACGTTCTGTACGAAAATGGCAAACAAAGGAATGACACCGAATACCTTACAGTATATCATGGGACATTCTGATATAAGCATGACGCTGAATTATTACGCTCACGGCTCATTTGGTTCTGCAAAAGCTGAAATGGAAAGGATATGTGCGTTGTAGTAAATACGGAACATACTACTAATTTACTACTTCCCACAGAGAAAACACATAGACTTATAAAAAGATATGTGAGTTATCTTCCCTATACAAAAATGCCAGAAAAGCCCATAAAATCAAGCTAAACTGACATTTAAGAAGTTATAAAAAGATAAGTGGAAAAAGATATTAAATATT
>CAUHML010000122.1 GCA_959606905.1 uncultured Bacteroides sp.
GAATGAATATCGGTGCAAATATGAGCATATTTCTTAAAACAACCAAACGAAATCACACATTTTTTCTAATAAAGCATTCAAAAGTAGAACTAGGACAAATAAAACACGCGGATTCTTTGTATTAGGGCTTTGTTAACTTCTAAATTTTGCAAAAGATTTCCTTCCCCTCTACTGCCTTTCAGAAGCAGGGGTAAAAAAATTTCATCACATTTGGTATCATTTTTCAGTATCGACTACTCCAGAAGAGCAGGCACAAAGGTTTCTCTGTTACCTACAGAGTAACGGGTTGTGCTATTATTGAAACTTAGTGTTTAATAATATATTATTAATGTAATTTTTAAGTAGTTATGAAAAGAAAATTTGTAAAAGTGATGTTCTTCGGGGCGTTGGCGCTTTCTACTGTCACCTATGTAGGTTGTAAGGACTATGATGATGACATAAAAAGTGTACAGGAACAAATTGACCAGATCAAGTCAAACAATCCTGTAAGCGTGGGAGACATGCAAACTGCCATTAATGTGGCTAAAAGTGCTTTGGAAAGTCAGTTGGCTGATTTAAAGACAAAATTGGAGAATAAGGATTCTCAAATTAAAGATTTGGGTCTGAAAATTACTGATTTGGAGGACAAATTGTCAAAGACTGCTGATAAGGCAACGGTCGACCAGCTGACAAAAGACTTGGCAACAGCTAAGAATGATTTAGAAGCACTGAAGAAACTTCAAAAGTCTGATATTGATGGTTTGACAGCAAGAATTGTAAAGCTGGAAGCCCTTAAAGAGGAATTGGATGGTTTAAAAGTCAATTTCGCTACAAAAGAAGAGCTGAAGAACTACGTTGAATCTGCAAAACTGTCAGGACTTATCAGTGATGAAATTGCCACAGCTTTGGGAGAAGATGGGGAGATTGCCGCTGCAATAAATGATGCTATTCAAACAAAGGTTCTTGCAGACTTTGGCAGTATGAAGGAAGTTGCTGCTCTTGCCGGAGAGGATGCAACTGTAGCAGATGTTATTAAAGAATTGTATGCTGCTATTAATGCTGATAAAACTGGTATCCTTGCTAAACTGACTGCGCTGGAAGACTATCAAACAGCATTGGAAGATAAAGCGGTAGAAAATGGTTTCGAGAGTGTAGAAGCCGTTATTGCAGAGGTGAAATCTCTTAAAACGACTCTTTCCGGTCTTTATGCAAGCGCAGAATTCAGTGAAAAAGTCAAGGCGATTGTTTCAGCAGAACTGACGACTGTAAATAGCCGTATAGATACGTTAGAAGATGACCTTGCAAAACTGGGTGTTGCTATTAAAGGTATGATTCAGAGTGTAGTATATATTCCTACAAGCATAGATCGTAGCGTAGATTTCTATACTTTGTATGCTAAGAAAACTTCAACCTCATCTTCTTATGTTGTTGCAGCGAAGAGTGCAGATGCAAAAGAATTGCAATTCCGTATTTCTCCGGCTTCTGCTGCTATGACATTGGAGGATTTCAATAAAAACTACGAAATCAAGTTAAATGCTGAAGAACGTAACTGGACTCGTGCTGCTGAACCGTTTGCCGTAGAAGTGAAGAACTGTGAAGCTGGTGTTCTTACAGTATCATTAACAACTTCAAGCGAAAAGAGCCATGCGATATCTTTGAATATTGTAAGTACAAAAGATGCGGAAGGTAAAGAAGGATTGACTCCGACAAATGTTAATTCTGATTATATCGCAGTGATACAGTCTAGTTATTATCTGAAGACTGCTTATTATGAGGTAGCAACAGAGAAAGCAGGCGAGATTATCTATGATGCTCCCCAACCGGTTGATTATTCAGGAGTTGGAACTTTGACGGTTTCATATACAACAACTGCAAGTGGAAGCACAGCATTTACAAAAACATTAGAAGAACTGAATGTAGAGAATATCTTTGCGACGACTTATAGCTTGACTGGAACAGATGCAAATCTATTTGAAGTTTCTACTGCAGGTAGCGTTAGTCTAAAAACATCCGGTCTGATTGCTTCTTTGGATAAAACTGCTAATGTTATGGCTAAAGTAACGGCTCCAGGTTTCTATTTGGAAACTAGTTCTGATAATCCTAAAAAGTTAGGAACTGTAAAAGTAACACGTACTATTGATGAACTTACACATGCGTATGCTTTGGTAGAACGTGACTGGACTAATGAAACAGCAGTTGCTGCAGAGGAGAGAGTAGTTCTAAATGTTGCTGACATTTATAACGATCCGGCTGTGAATATCCGCCCATCAGCTTATGAAAGTTTGAGTTTGGTTGAACTTCTTCCTACAACAGGTATACGCTTAGAAAATGGTGCAAATAATGCCTTGACTTTAATCATTCCTAAAAATACAGCTGCTGGTGATTATACCGCAACAGCTAAGTTCGAAGGAGATGGCTATACGCTTGTTGTAAATGTTCCAGTTAAGATTAAGCCTATCACTTTGGCTAAATTGGCTAGAGTGTCGGAAATGTGGTCTTCAGATCAAACTCGTACAGGCTTTACTCCGACAAAAGATTCTGAGACAGCGGCTACTGCTATTACTTCCGAATTTAAGCTTGCTACTATATTCTCCAACTTTGATGCTGTTAAAGCTGCTGTTTTGGCTAAAGGTGGTACTTTCGTAATTACTACTAACATTACGGAAAATAGCATTGCTGGCGTTAGCTATGATGAAAACGAGGCTAAGTTTACGTTTGATAAAGATCTCTATACTGGTAAGATGACTGTTGGTGGTAAGACTGTACCTGCTGTAGTTAAGTTTACTATTAAAGCTAGCTATAATGGTAAAGTTGAGGATACGATTGAAGGTATTGTTGAAGTGAAAGATATTAGTGGAACTTGGGTTGCTCCGACTGCAACGACTCTTTCTTTATCTGATAAGTCTGTAGAATATAATGTTTCAACAGGTTTTGCTTGGAATGATTTGGCAGGTAAGACTATGTGGAAGGATGGTGCTGTGGTAGCAGGAACAGGAAGCAATGGATTTGCAAATTCAGTTACTAATCCTCTTGATATCTATGGTCTGGCAGCTCCTGTTTTTGAATTCAAAGAAGCAGCTGCGTCAACTTATCTGTCTCTTGATGATGCTACAGGAAAGGTGACCTTTACAGCAGAAGGTAAATCTCACCATTTCTACGAAGCTGTAACTTATACTGTAGAAGTAAAAGCTACATCTAAGTGGGGTACAATTAAGAATTATGAAGGAAAGAATACAATTACAGTAACTATTCCGGCAGAATAAGAAGAAAAATTGGAGAGTTGCTTCAAACCTCTTAATGCTTTATATAAGCAAAGGATTGTATTACAGTTGAAACTACTCCAAATTCAGAATAATAAAACCCTTCTTCACCTTGTGTGAAGAATACGCCGAGAAGAAACAGAGTGAAGGATTTGGCTTGTGAAAGTCAATCCTTCCAATTCTGTTCTTCTTATAGAAAGGGATACCTCCCTTATTTCCCACAGGTATCCCTTTTTTTTATTTCATAACATCTCCTTATTTGCACTAGAAACCAATTTGCTAGTCCCTTATTTCCCTATAGATTAAGGAGATGTTTTGAGAATATAGAAAGTCCGGGCTTGCGAAAGTCCGGGCTTTTTCATTATTATTTATTTATCGGATTGAATATAATGGAAGTTCTCGTCATACAGTCCTACGAGCAGGCTTTGGCCTTTACCATCCACTTTCAGCCCGCCATATACGGCTTTTTGATAAAGAGTATCTTGTCCCTCTTCAAAGAAGAAAGACTCGGCACCGAGGAAGATCCGGTGACGTACTATTTTATATTTGATGACTAGCTCATTGTCGTTTACAGGCTCTAAAGCGTTTTGCAGCCGCACTATTTTTCCTACTTGATTACTGTCAATTTGAAGTATGGCATAACCGCGTATGGCAGTTTGTTGGTCTAGCAGATCTGATGAAGCTTCTTTGTAGCTAAGCCTCATATAGTCTCCTTGCATAAGAGAGCGGGGATCGACGGGAGCTAGCTGTAACAAAATCAACTGTCCGTCTTTCAAAGTTTGCTCTTTTTTATAAACCGACCAGTTGAAATATCCCAGTAGCAGTATCAGGTTTGCAATAATCAATATTCGGCTATACTTTTTCATGTCTTGTTCTTTTTTGAGTGAAGAAATACCAGGCTGTAATACATGCAATTCCGATGAAGAAAAGTGTCATGGATTTGGTGAGCAGGCTTAAATTCAGATCATAATAGTATTTGGAAACGGCATAGATAAAAAGAAGAAGCGAGGCAGCACACTCCGCTTTGTAGCCATAATGGAAACATATTAGAATCAGCAACAAACTGCCGGATAAATAAGGAGCAAACACGGTAGGCAGACAGATAACAATACAAAGAATATAGATACCAATCTGGTTCACCGGATGATCCACTTTCATGACCTGCATGATTCGTTGAACCATTATAAGAATACCGATCCATATACAAACAGACAGTATGCAGGATACAAGCCAGCTATTTGTTTCTGATATCAGATAATTGATTGATAATCCTCCCAGTGAGACGATACCGGATATGAATAATCCGAAATGAAATGGTTTGTATTTGGAAAAGTAATTCTCTGTTCCTATACATTCAAACAACTTAGTTTCAAAGATGTTGGCAAATAAAAATAGTGCAAGGATAGGAACTACAGCTATTTGCAAGGGATAAAACGAAGAAAAGACATGGGCGGCTTCTCCGAAGAAAGATATATTAAACAGAATGACTGAAAGAAAGGGGAGGATAAACCCTCTTGATAACAAGAATGTGAGAATACTGATTCCCATAAGTGTAGTGAAGAGGATATTAATGCTGGCATTTATACCAAAACCAATCAATACACACCCGGCTATGTATAAAGTGATGTTCATTGCATCCAGAAAAGACCGAATCACCATGCGGCTGATTGTTAGGGTAGTGAGAATTAATATACTTCCTACAATCAGGCAAGAAATATCGGAGCGGAGGATTCTGGCAAGTGCCAGAAATCCCAGAAAGAAAATAGCCGTCAGGATTCCTCCGATAATAGATACGGCTTGAATGGTGAGGTTATGCTTCTGTGCCATACCATTGCTTTTTTAGATGAAGAATGATGTAAATGAGTAAAGTTGTTCCGGTGATGACAATAACCCCTCCGTAGAAGAATATCTGAACATCCCTAAGACCGCTTTGTGATATGAATGTAGTCAATAGAATCATTAACGCAGCAAACGGAATGATAGCCAGATAGAACAGGCTTTTTACTTTCCATCCATACCAAAGTCCCGCAGAGAATAAAAGGAGGGTGCTTATGAGAGGAACAGACAATATGGCATTCTCTTCGCAGATTGCCATCATTAACAGAAAACTGGTATGTATAATAGTAGCCAGTGAAAGAAGACTGACAAACCAGCGATTGTTTCTGTCCAAATGACCTTTTACACTCATCCATTCCGTGATGATCGTTGTTAAGGCACATATCCAGGTTACTGCATTGGCCAGCAAAGTCATTTCCCAGGAGTTGGCACTGGCAATCTGTATATTGTACAACCATATCGTAGTACAAAGTAATCCGATGAACGTCAGCCATAACGGAGCGAAACGGATAGCAACCGCCCAGAGAATAGTGAAGAGAGTCCATCCCAGGAAAAGATCGTAAGCATCGGCTCCCGTTTGGTAGATTTGTCCGAAGACAGCGAAAAGCGTGCCTATCAGGAATGTAGCTTCGGTCAGGAGAATTTGTTTGACGAGCTTATTCCAATGCGTGAATGTAGCGAGCAGGACAGAAGCTACTAATAACACTTCTACTATTCCTAACTTTGCAAATTTGGGTAATTCCTCCCAGTTGTAGGCAAAGAAGAAGATAATTCCTGCCACTGTAAAACCAACGCCCACTGCCAATAAAAAAATAGAAAGGAATTGATTCCATTGTTTTTTATCTGCGTACAGCGCTTGTCGGGATAAAGGCGAAGAGTCGGTCTTTTCCATGTGTTTTTGCTTTTTGATGATTACAAACATAAGAAAATAAAATGATTATCACCTCAAGATAGACTATAAAAAGGTATGACTTACCTTATTGAAATTGACAATAATAGTAGGTCATACCTTGAGAGAGGTTATGAAAATATTCAAAATAGAATAACTTAAAATACCTCCCGTATATGCTTAAAGTTAGAATTGATCGTATCAATTACTTCTTGTGAACGACCGTTGATTAACAACTTATACATTGATTGTGCAAAGCCCACCATTTGACCGAATTCAATTTTGGGAGGCATGGCCAGTGCGTTCGGATCAGTCATGATATTAACAAGTACCGGACCGTCCAACTCAAATGCATTCAGTAAGGTAGTCAACACTTCTTCCGGATCACTGACATTAAATCCGGTCATTCCCATTGCTTCGGCCACTTGAGCAAAGTCTGGATTCAACATATTTGTCTGCCAGTCCGGCAATCCGTCCACTTCCATTTCCAACTTCACCATTCCCAATGAACGGTTGTTGAATACGATAATTTTAATTGGTAACTTATATTGTACAACGGTTTCCAAGTCTCCTAAAGTCATAGACAAGCCACCATCTCCGCAAAGCGCCACTACCTGGCGATCCGGATAAGCTAGTGCGGCACCGATGGCTTGCGGCAAAGCATTTGCCATAGAACCATGATTGAAAGAACCCAGCATGTGGCGTTTGCCTGTCGCTTGCAGATAACGTGCTCCCCACACACAAGTCATTCCCGTATCTACTGTGAACACAGCATCGTCCGAACTTAGTTTGTCTATTTCGGACATCACATATTCGGGATGAATCTTATTTACATCGCCTTTATCTTCCGTGTAAGCAGCCAGATCCTTCTTTACTCCTTCATATCTTTTGAGTTGTTTCAACAGGAACGAATCATCTGTCTTCGGATTCAGCATACGCAATAGACTTTGGATGCTCAGTTTAACATCACCGCAAAGTCCGATATCCACCTTTGCACGACGTCCCAGACGTTCGGGCTTTATATCAATCTGTGCTATCTTGATGTCATCCGGCAGGAAAGCGGAATAAGGAAAGTCTGTGCCGAGCATGAGAAGCACTTCGGCTTCATGCATACTGTAATAGCCTGACGGCATTCCCAACAATCCGGTCATACCCACTTCATACGGATTTTCATATTGCACCTCCATCTTTCCTTTGAAAGTATATACCACCGGAGCATTCAGCTTCTCGGAAAGCGCGATCACTTCCTCGTGAGCTCCCCGGCAACCGATGCCGCAGAAAAGAGTGATACGTGTATGTTTGTTTAACATGTCAGCTAATTGAGCCAGATCTTCTTCCGACGGACAAACTTCCGGTGGGGCAGGATAGTTGATAACCGACGAGTCGACAGCAACGGCAGAAGCCTTTGCCAAGTCACCCGGAAGCCCGATAACGGACACCCCTTTGCGGGTGACAGCCGTTTGTATGGCCGACTGGAGCATACGTGGAAATTGTGTGGGAGTAGTGGCTACTTCATTATAATAACTGCAATCGTTAAAAAGTTTGATGGTATTCGTCTCCTGAAAATATTCCGTACCGAACTCTCCGGTAGGAATTGTAGAGGCGATGGCGATTACCGGTGCGCCGGATCGGTGTGCGTCATACAAGCCGTTAATCAGATGAACATGTCCCGGCCCGCTACTTCCCGCGCAGCATCCCGGGCGACCGGTCAGTTGTGCTTCTGCCGCAGCGGCATACGCCCCTGTTTCTTCGTGGCGCACATGTATCCATTTTATTTGATCGTTTTTTCTGACTGCTTCGTTTACTTCATTCAGACTGTCGCCTGTTACGGCGTAGATGCGTTCAACTCCGGATTTTACCAGAGTATCTATCAACTGTTCTGCTATTTTTTTTGCCATAGCTGTAATTGGTTTAGGATTGATTTTTATGTAATAACAGATGGCTGCAAAGAAAAGTTCTGATTTAACATATGCTAATAACGCCTTTGTGTCGGGACACATCACCACTTTTATGTTAAAATTAATTCTGTAACAACTTTTTAGTAAAGATGTATAAACAATTGCAATATCCTTTTGTTATCTTTATAGGCGAAATCTTAACCTAATGTATTAAACCTCTTAATTACTCTAGAAAAATGAACAGAAATGAAATCGGTGTGAATGCCGGTAAGGTTTGGCAACTGCTTAGTAATAATGAGAAGTGGAGCTATGGACTTTTGAAGAGAAAATCCGGGCTGAAAGATAAAGAGCTGGGTGCCGCTTTGGGGTGGTTGTCAAGAGAGAGCAAAATAGAGTTCGATCAGTGCGATGAAGAGCTTTATGTATATCTCTGTGTGAATGTTTATATTGGCTAAAAGAGTTTGACACTTTAACGAGAACAGAAGAATCTCCGGAGGAATGACAGCATAGTCAGCACTTCGGAGATTCTCGTTTTTTATCCTTTTTCTGCTTTATGTATCTTCCTTTCAATGGATTTCCGGAAATAATTCTGTTACTTTGCATCACGAATTAAAATGTAAGAAACAATGAGAAGTTTTGCCTCCGACAATAATTCCGGTGTGCATCCGTTGGTAATGGAAGCATTGAACCGGGCTAATATAGACCATTCTTTAGGATATGGCGATGATAAATGGACAGAAGAAGCCGTAGCGAAGATAAAGGAAACCTTTACGCCCAACTGTGTCCCCTTGTTTGTATTTAACGGAACAGGTAGCAACGTGGTAGCATTGCAGCTGATGACCCGTCCGTATCATTCCATCTTTTGTGCGGAAACGGCTCATATCTATGTAGATGAATGCGGCTCTCCTGTGAAAATGACAGGTTGTCAGATTTGTCCGATTGCTACTCCCGACGGTAAGCTTACCCCGGAATTGATGCAACCCTATCTGCATGGTTTCGGCGATCAGCACCATTCGCAACCCAGAGCTCTCTATATTTCCCAATGTACCGAACTTGGCACCATCTATACTCCCGAAGAGTTAAAACGTCTGACTGACTTTGCCCATCTGAATGGTATGTATGTACACATGGACGGAGCCAGAATAGCCAATGCCTGTGCCGCTTTGAATCTTTCCTTAAAGGAACTGACAGTAGACTGCGGAGTCGATATTCTTAGTTTTGGCGGAACGAAGAACGGACTGATGATGGGAGAGTGCGTGATTGTATTTAATAAAGACCTGCAACCGGAAGCCCGCTTCATCCGTAAGCAATCCGCCCAGCTCGCTTCGAAGATGCGTTACCTCTCTTGCCAGTTTACGGCATACCTCACAGATAACCTCTGGCTGAAGAATGCCAACCATGCCAATGCAATGGCTGCCAAACTTTACACTGAATTGAAGAAACTGCCCGAAGTAACTTTCACTCAAAAAGCCGAAAGTAACCAGTTATTCCTCACCATGCCCCGCCCGGTTATCGACCGCATGCTGGAGTCTTATTTCTTTTATTTCTGGAACGAAGAGAGGAATGAAATCCGTCTGGTAACTTCTTTTGATACGACAGAAGAAGATGTAGACGAGTTTATAAGACTTTTAAAACGTTAAAAAGGAAATCCGGAACAAC
>CAUHML010000123.1 GCA_959606905.1 uncultured Bacteroides sp.
CTACTGAAAAGTAGTCGGGGATTTTTTCTATCATACCTAAAAATTAAGCGCTTACAAAAAAATAGTCTCAAACTCCGGCTTCGTCGGCAATCTATCCATTCCGAAAATCTCTAAGCATATCTTTATTCCGGCCAAAATATCTACCTTTAGAACAGCAAAAATGGGATGCTTATCCGCACCCCATTTTCGCTATTTCCCCTTATTTACGGGCATTTTGCCCTTACTTCTGCCCTAAGATATGCTTCCGCAAGCAACTATATATTGTTGTATTCACACCATTTTTCATTGCATTTATACAACATCTCGTGTGAGCAGAGCGACTGTTTCAACATGGCTCGATACGACTGTATGAATGTCATATCAAGCCGGTTGTTTACGGAAACATATCCATAAACTATTTAACGTTATTAACGTTAAATGGTGATAGTTCCATTTTCCAATTCTTCCTCGTTATATGACATTTGAAGTTCTTTTCTGAAAAAATTGTACTCTTTAACTATTCTCATCACAATTTCCTTTATTAACCTAAACTCCTCATTGTCTGCAGTCTCTTTATCCACACCTAAATTAGTAACTAAGCGATAAGAAACAGCAAGTTTCAGCAACTCCGGCGTAGCAAGATGACCATTGCTAATTATGTACTCACATATTTTTTTCTGATCAAACTCTGAAATCTCAGTTTCAGTAAGCGTCTCCTGATGCGTCGTTTTACCAATCTCATAAGTGGTTTTCACAGTTCTTGTAGGAGAAATCTTAACAAATGGGTATTCATCAAAGGTCAATTCGCGACCATCTGTCAATTTTATAATATGCTTAGTGTACTCCGATTGAGAGACTATAGCATAAAGAAAACTATACAGTCCATCGTACTGTTTGTAATAAAAATCATACTTAAATTCAAGGTCCTTAGAAAACCTTGCCATCTCTTGACGAAATTCTTGCTGAACCGCCTCTGTTCTTCTTGTAATTTCTTTAACATCTTCCTTAGTCGCTAGGTTTTCACCCTTTTTCTCCATATAAGATGGTAAATAATTTTTTGTAAATAATCCTAGTAAAAATACTGCAATAATACTCGCAATCTCTACGATTAACAGCAACCAATCCATCCTTTAATCCTCCTATCAATCTGCTAAACAATTACCCATATATCACAATCTTATCCTTTGCAAATTCATCAAAAGTGCGATTCGCTTCATCGTAAACTGCCTTCAATTCTTCATTAATCTTACCGGATACGTATGCGTCTCGTAATTCAGGCTTTTCAATAAGTACCCACTTCAACTGAGAATATGAGTATTTCGCAAAAGCAATCCACTGAGGATAATTAATTGCCATCGGATTCTTTGTAAAATATACCTTTCCAGTGTTTATAGCAGTTGCAGCTGAATGCCCTATAAAAAGCATCGTTGGAAGTTTTGGATGCTTTTCACGATTAAGAGAAAATGGAATGGATTCCTTTATAGTATTTCCTTCCTTAAGTCGCTTAATTCCATATCCCAGCCTGATAACAACTTCCGTGATCATTACAGGAATAGACATCGTGCAGAAATGAATAAAGTCATACCCTTCAAAATACATTCCTTGCACAATCTCTGCAATTGTCTGCTCCTCTTCACCGATACTACCGAACTGCAATAAATTAAATAATGCCATCATTGGAGCCGGAAGCCCCATCGATGTTGTTATATCTGATTTGAAATGAATTATCTGTTTTGCAATAGCGGAAAAAACATCAGACTCTTTTCTATCAGCATAATTTTCCATCACCTGTGACACTATTTTTCCTGTTTTATCAATTGTTGTCATTCTTCCAGTAAGAATGTCCATAACACCAAATAGCAGGCCTAACAATGGATCATGCCCAAGTGATAATAGTCGATGATAGTATGCGGATAATCCCTGAACATATTCCATTGTGTTTCTATTATCCTGTGCATCGTAAGGGACTTTACTCACCTTAGAATTTGCAAGTTTCTCCATTTCATCTTCTGGAAACTTTTTATCAAACCAATCTCTTACATAATTAGATAATAATCCGCCTTTTAAGCCATCTGGTGTTTTTTGTGGAATTCCAACAAGAAGCAAATCTATCACCCCGCTCAAAATACCTGCTGACGCGCAAATTGCCACATCATATTTATCCAGCTTGTGTAGCTGATTGAATTCGGCGTTAAGTTGCAATATCTCTTGACGATTTCTTTTTAGCTCTTCTTCCGTAAATAATGATTCTAGGTTATTTCCTGTTCCTACATTTAGAACCGCTTCTGCAAGCAAATCTTCCCATGATGGAACAGCAATGACTCTTTTTGTTTCAGTTACAGTCGGAACTACAGGCACTTCTGTATGTCCTAGCATTCTTAACAAATCTTCACTCTCCTGAATCCTTCTATCAATTTCATATGTAGAAGGCAGTTCATTCTTAATTGCATTTAACTCATTGGACTGAAATTTAAGAACATCATTGATTTCCTGTTCTGTTTTTGAATATTTATATCTGCTCATTCTTTCGCCTTCTTTTTCTCAAGTTCTCTAATTTGAGCTTTGAGCTCCTGATTTTCTTCATTCAATTTTTGCAGTTCCTTTTTTAATTCAGCATCATACGCCAACAGCCTATCTTGCCTTTCTTTGCTAAGGTCTGTACGCTCCTTTAGTTCTTTCGCAATTGCCTGTTCCTTGGCTAATGCCTCTTTATATAACGCTTCCTTTTCTGCCGACTTCTTCTTCAATTTTCCTATTTCATACGTCAACGCAATCGCTGATGGAATAGCAAGAGCCACGCCTTTTTGAAAATCCTTGTTTTTAACTGTTTTCAAAACTCCAGTTCCCACCTTTTTTAGGATTGGAGTTATCTGATTCAAGTCAATTTTTCCCATACATGGTCCTCCCAAATTATGCAACGCCTAAATCCTTCTGTAAGTCCTCAATAGCTCTTTGAAGCAGAATATTCAAACTCTGCAAATAGTCTAAACGCTCTTTATCTGCATCAGTTTCTTCCTTCAATGCCTTAATAATTGCATCGTGCTTACTTAGTGCTTCCTTATACAGACGTTCTTTCTCTTGATGAAGCTGTTTATGTTTAAGATGTGATGCAACACCTACCCCTATACCACCTAACACGGCCACTGGAGCTGCAAGCACAAATACACCTGCTACCATTCCACCACCAACAATACTGCCAGCTGCTGCCAATCCCGAAGTAATACCTGCAGCAGATAAGCCAACAACTGATCCTAATCCATATAAAGCAGCAAATGATCCTACACCACCAATACCAGCTCCAAGCGCACCTGCAAGTACTTCCGGAATTGCACTTTCTCGAATCGTTCTCTTTTTATCATTAAGTGCCGCTGCTGCCTCATTTACAACATTCACCACAGATTGAAGAGCTTCAACACTCTGAAAATTCATATCTTTCTTTTTAGTAATATAGCCACCTACTTCTTTTGCCATTACTTATCACCCTTCTTTCTGCTCGTAGCTTTTACAGCTTTTCCTAACCATCCGCCAATTATCGCACCAGCAAGAGGTACACCTGCTACCGGTAATGCTGCAGCTCCGGCGGCAACAGCCGCAATAGCACCTACTGCACCAGCTGCTTTCATCCACTCTTTTGACACATTTTCTCTAGTTGAGGTTCCAGCTAAAATAGATGGTGACATCATGTTAGCTTTCTCTAATAACGATTCGTAATCTTCCTTTGAGTAATTTTCAGGATGATCAATCAGCATATCCAAAAGTGCTCTTAACATTTGTGTTTCATCTGGATGTTTTACCATCTCAGCTTCAATCACACTTCTCATCGCAATATACTGTGTCTTTGTAAGTTTATTTCTACCGCTTTCGATATTATTTATCGTTTGACGGGTTACACCAATTTGATCTCCAAATTCCTCTGCAGTCCATCCTACGGTTCTACGAATCAACAATAAATTATCTTGCATTCTCTGAATTTCTTCCATTGATGTATCCTCCTTATGAAAATATAATATACCTTGACAAATTTATTGTCAAGGTATCAAATGTTAACAATACAAAAAGCAGAGGAACTGATCCTCTGCTGTATTTCGTCATGTTATCTCTGGATATCTATCTCCACCTTTGCCTTAAAACAAACCGTGAAATGATCGTCATATATCTTAATCTGATCAATGTACTTTCGTACCATCAGCTCATCATATTCTGCCAGTTCCTGCGGAGCTCCCTGAAGGAAATCTGCCAGTTCTGTTACCTTCTTCTTTAGTCCTTCGGTCTCAGCTCTCTTTACCAGAAGCTCCTGCTTTTTATCCTTCAGGATGTCAATCTCATCCGCCAGGAGGCTGTAGTCCTTCTTTGCATGCGCCAGATTTACCAGTTCTTTCTGCTTCTCAAGCATGATGGCATTCAGCTTTTCCATTTCACCGGAATTATCATCCACCATAGCAATCTCAATGTTTTCCTTCAATGTTTGTACCATTGAATCCGGGTAATGCACTAGCTGGTTGATTGCATTAACAGTTGCTTGCTGCAACTCTTCTTCCGTTACTGTTGGAGCATCGCACGCCTTTGGCCCTTGTTCCACTCTTGTGCAGCAACGCCATACCGTGGACTTCTTTCCTCGGTTGTTCCAGGCGATTCTTCGATAAATGTCGCCGCACTTGGTGCAGGTGCAAATGCTAGAAAGTGCATACTTGCTGGAATAGATTCTTTTCTTTTTCCCTTCAATGCCGCTTGTCAGGTTTGCGCGCCTTACCATTTCCTCTTGGACTGCAGTGTAGACATCCTTCTTAATAATCGCTTCCTGGCTTCCTTTTACATAATACTGTGGAACTGTACCATCATTCTTGATTCTGACCTTTTCAATAAAATCCGTTGTAATAGTCTTTTGCAGAAGCGCATCTCCGATGTACTTCTCATTTCTAAGAATTCCCTGCACTGTGCTAAGGTGCCATTTGTACTTTTTACCACCGGTCTTGATTTTGTCTCGCTCCAAGCCTTCTGCGATATCCCTAAAGCTAGCACCTTCCAAGTATTCCCTAAAGATGCGACGTATAATCTTGGCTTCACCCTTATACCTCCGCCGATTCCAAAATATGCAGTTCTGTCCTCAAGCTCCAGCTTTCCGTCCCATGCTTCTTCTGCCGCCATTGCCTGACCACTGACTGAAGCAATGATGCCGCCCGGCTCGATCGTTCCAGTACCATTTTCCATATGCAGATACACATTAAACGTATTGGTGTAATTCGCCACGATATGTTCAATCGGATAGTAAAGTGTCAGGATATGCCAACCGGAATGCCAGGTTTCCACAGGCTGATGTATTGTGATCTCTTCATCGTTAAATTCAAAAGTTACATGACAGACAGCCTGTCCGTCCTCCGTCCAGCTGACCGGAAGGCTTACCTCTACAGATAATGCTGATGCCGGTTCTGTATTGATTTCTCCGCCAGTACTTTCTTTCATTTGGTTAGCAATTGCCCCTGACGATTCATCCACTGTTTGACTTCCTGTCTGCCCTTTTCCATTTCCTGCGTCCGCCTTATCCGACACAGTTTCAGTGTTTTTACTTTCACCAGACGGAAACGGTATGACAATGGTTCCTGTAGCATTTGCACTCCGTTCTTGCTGAACTGCCTCGGCATGGACAAGAAGCTGTCCAAAAAACTGCATATGGTTTTCTTCCTAAAATGCAAATTCAATGCTGATTACCTTGATTTTTGTGTCTGCGATGGTGTAGGCAGACGTGTTAGTAAAAGTATGAATACCGATTTTCCCGGTCTTCCCCTGTTCCTCGATCTGATTTAACAGCCCGGAAATATTCTTGTCATTTTTTGATTTTGCCCTCGCCAGTCTCGGATTTTTCCCTACACATTTCAGACTCTGCTTTCCACCAATTCTTGTCTGAATAGAGGTAATACAGGTGATTTGCTGACTATCAGCCTGTCCGCCGGAAAATACCAACACATCACCTACATCAAGAGCCGGATTTCCAATCGTGTCAGAATCGAATGGAGTCTTTCGTGATACCCATCGTCGCCTGAACCTGAGACATAGAACTTTCAAAGTCTGCTGCAGTCTTAATAGATGCTGCTCCCATTCCAGTAACTGCTGCAGTCACCGGTAGGAGCTTCTGACCGGCACTCGAAATATTATCTCCTGTAGTCTTAAGCTTCTCACCAGTAGCTGCAATCTTCTGCATGGCTGTAGCTGACTGATTTGCCTGTGTTTCTAATTTCTTTAAATCCTGCTCCGTCTCAATGATTTCTCTTTGAAGTGCGTCATACTGCTCCTGAGAAATGTCACCATTTGCGAGAGCTGTGTTTGCCTGCTCTGCTGCAGTTTTCAGAGTGGCTAACTTCTCCTTGGTTTCACCAACCGCATCAGCAAGAAGCTTCTGTTTTTGTGCAAGCAGCTCTGTGTTTCCAGGATCAAGCTTTAATAACTTATCTACATCCTTTAACTGTTGCTGCGTACTTTTAATTTGTCCATTGACTCCCTTTAGGGCAGTCTGTAATTTGGTGGTATCTCCGCCAATCTCGACAGTAATACCCATGATTCTGTTAGCCACGGTCGATACCTCCTTCCGTAAAAATGGGCATAAAAAAGCCCAGATTTCTCCAGGCATGAAAAAAGCACCAACCATTTCTGATTGATGCTTTCAAATTATTTTGTTTTTGTAAATCTGTTTAATTGCGTATCCACATCTCGTCCACCGTACATAACACGGATAATCGTAACCACTTGTGTATCATCATCCGGAATATATAGAACAAGATAATTGTCTACTGGCGCTACGCGTAGCCCTCGACTTTTCCATGGTTCCAATTCATATTGTCGATATCTCTTCGGCATATGATCAAGATCCATAATACATGCTTCAAGCCTATCAATCTGACCACTTGCATTTTCTGGTGCCTGCAGTTCAAAAGCAATGTATTCGAAGATTCCACGAAGGTCTATCTCGGCCTGATCTGAAATCTCGATATCATAAATCATAAACTGTAATCCTTGCGGATATCAGCAAAAACAGATTTTGCTGATCTAGTACGACCAGCCTGCATATCCGCATATCCTTTCTCTAGTTCTGCATTCATCTGTGCTTCTGATAATGCACTAGCGTCTACAGGACGAGCGGATGGCATTTTCACTTCAAAAGGAAGTCCTCTTTGAAGAATAATTTGTTTGTAAAACATATTTATTGCATTGGATGCAGGAATTCCTAATGCTGCTAAGATTCCTTCTGCCTGTTCTTTTACATCAGGCTCTATGCGTGCGTATAAATTTGCTGATTTTGTTGCCATAGTAAACACTCCTTTCGAGTTTTTTCTAACTATATTATATCCATTTGTCCTGACAAAAGCAATACAAAATCAGCATTTTACAAATTGTTCATACTCCATACTCCAAATTCAACCAGTTGATTAAAATTTGTCGAAGTCCTCTTGAGTCGCCACTTCCTTATATCCTTTATAATCATCGTTGCTGTTTTCAGCATACATATCATTCACGAGGCCAATGGTAAGCAAATCCAGGTCTCTAGGTGCTGCTTGGTGCGATCCCTTTGGCAACATATGATGGCGGCTCGGCACCAGACAATAATCGATGTCTGGGAACATCTCATCCATCTTTGCTTCCGTAATAAACTCCGCTGGAGCATCGGTGTGGTCGTTATCCACATCCATGACGATGGCATTCGAAGTCACGAAATTGTCCTTGCTTCTGTAGTTACCTTTATATTCAGCGCAGACATGATCTTTTTTGACTGCTTCCTGGAGAACCTCTGGCCCATCAACTTCTACTCTATGTGGGTAGTCGCAGTTAGCTTTATTCCCGGTGCAGTCGGCTGTGTAAATAACAAAATTCATATTTAACGTTCCTCCTGCAATCTCTCTGGACCTATCTCCAGAGCTCTGTTTGTTTCGTTACACGAACTATCGAAATATCTGATTTTCTTTCCGTGTCTCTTGGCTTTTGCTATCTCAGCGCACATGCCTGCACTAGCTTCTTCACCAAATACCCACAACTCGTCACACTTTCCAAGCAGCACCATATCCATAAACATGGCCAACTCTCGTTCTGATTCTTCTTTCATATAAAGAGGAAGCAGCAAATGTGGCGCGAGTGGTATGGCATCCTGGTCCACTGCGAATCGACTGTATCGTTTCGCTGCCTCTGTATTGGTAACAACATCACCGGAATACTTGGAGCAGATATAGACAAGCGGCAGATACTTCTTCTTACCTGCCTTCGCTATTGCTTCTGCTGCAGTTGGATCAAGATAGCCTTCCTGATTACGTCCAAATACGCTCATGGCTCTCACTCTCCTTTCGTTAAAAGATAGAAGTTTTATCTTCTTCAACTTCCTAAGGGGATTTGTGAGGGCGAATTCCGGTGTTTCAAAAATTTTTCTTTATTTTTCAAAAAGTGTAGACAAGGCGCCCTGCTCTATGTTATTATACTTATAGAGCAGGTGCCCTAGACCAATTTGAAAGCGAGGATTTTATGATGGAAAAGAAAATAGTAAAACTCACATTAAGCAAAGAAGCTTATGACGAACTTGAATCTCTTGCGAAGGAAAGCCATCAAAGCATTCAGGATTACATCAGAAGTAAGGTGTTTGGTGAATCAATCTTTACAGTTGATGAAGCTGTAAAAAGAATTCAAGCCGGTAATTTCGATGATACCGAACTTTATCCAGATGGTTTTGAACTCCCTGACGTGTATGGTTCAGACTGGACAATTCCAAGAGGACCTGCCGGCGTGTTTGGCAAAAATTTTTATAACTTTGTAGAAGACAATCCTAATTTAGGAATTAAATTCAAAGATATGGGCAAATACGGTCGTCGCGCAGTTTATACTTATAAGAAGGGAGTTTAATCTATGAACTATCGAATCAGACGCGCTATTGAAAGATACATTCAGGTTCATGGACAACAGGACACACGTGATGTGATCGCCCTGTTTGCTAAACGCTTCAATACTACTAAGCAGCGTATCAGCGGTAACATCAGTTGTATGAAATGCCGCGAGCAAAGTATCAACATCATTCCAAACAAACCACACAGCATTATGTACTAATAAGAACTAACACCGGCCAGCAGGTAATTCTGCTGGTCATTTTTTATGCCAGGTCAAATCGCTTCCTTATATAAAGCGAAATGACCTGGCATTTTTATTTTCATTTATCCCGGAATTTAACTCTCCGCCTTCCCTTAGGAAGTTAAGAAGGTCACAACGCACCGGTCCTCCAGAAAAAATTTCAAAAAATTTTATCGGAACCCGGAATTTCCTTCTTGGAATCCCCTTAGGAAGTTAGAAAGGCAGAAAGCCAATCGGAAAGCGAGGTTAAGAAGATGACAAACATAAGAGATTCTGCCAGTCCTATTGATGCAGTTGATGAAGAGCTTATTGATACGCTCATTGCCATCAGTGTCGTAGCAAAAAGACTGGCAGCCAAACTAAGACAATCTACTGAAAATCAAAGAGAAAGTCTAACTATTAAAAGTCAAGGTTAAAATGAAGATTTTTTGAGTAA
>CAUHML010000124.1 GCA_959606905.1 uncultured Bacteroides sp.
GGCAAAAGCGAGGAAATGTAAATGTTTCATTTTGTATAGATTAAGATTTGTTCTAATACAAAATTAAACGAGAAACAGAGGACAGAAAGGTAAAAATTGGTCTATTATGTGCAAATTTTGAATAATGTGCTAATTTGCCAATTTGCTAATAGGCCAATTGACATGTAAACATAGCGGAACCAAACGGCAATTAGCATATTAACAAACTAACACATTCATAAATTATTCTACTTCAGTTATCCTTAGCAGCAGATAAGGACTTGCAGGCAGTCTTACTCTTCCTTGATTTTTATCATACACCCTATCCTTTACAGGAGCAGTCGTTTCAAAAACGACAGGCCATTCGGCTATCGTCATGTTCCAAGTATCAATGACTTCCACTTTAAAACGTACTCCTTCTTTCAAACGTGGATAAAAAGCGTTTTTTACCGGTAAATCAAATGCCCATTCCGGTTTTATTTCCTTGCCCAGATAAATCATATAATAATTTTCTCCGGCAGTCGAAGTATAAGGGTCCCAACTGCTATCACATAAATGTAGAGGATTAGGGAGTGCATCCAAAATCTGTCTTGTAAAGCCAATGCGCTTCCAGGATTCCCCTTGAAAAGTTCCTCCCACAGCCAAAAAGTCACGAGAATAATCTTTAGGATCATCCATATAACATTCTCCATGAGTCACGTAAGTCCCCACAATCAATCCTTGCCACAAGCGATAAAGGTATTCCTGACCGCTCAAGCTTCCCCATCGGTTATCCATATTACCCTCATAACATACCTCATCAAAAATAATCGGTTTCTTATAAATGTTCTTCACCGTAGCCGCTCTTCCAAATCCCTCCACAGGTGCCTGGTCCTGTATACTGGCATGAGTGTATTCAGGTTCCCAATATTTATAATACTTAGCTGTATAAGTATGAATGGAGCATAAATGGGAATAAGGATCATTCTCTACTACCGTATGTGTAAAAGTATCCCAATATTCCGGTTTTAATTCTCTCAAAAAATCATATTCATTGGCCAATGACCACCAAATATTGCGAAATGAACTCATACGGGCTGTCAGATACTTCAAGTATCGGACACCGGCTTCCAAAGGCATTCTGTCAAATCCCCAACGGCCACCATCATAAGGGTGGAAAAGAATCAAATCAGCCTCTACTCCTATTCCGGCCAATTTATCCACACATGCTTCCACATGAGCAAAATAAGCAGGATTGAAGCGGGTGAAATCCCATTCATACACAGGTTTTCCCTTTTCATCCTTTGTTATCTTCTTTATCTCAAAAGGAAACATGGAGGGTTCAGGATAATCCGGATCAAAGTTTTGCACAAAAAACAGCATCCTGATTTTATTGAACTTGGATAGCTCCAATGATTTCACTGTCTGATCAGGCTGGTTACCTGCCACATGCATCCAATCATAAGAAGTAGTTCCAACTGGATAATAACGCGTTCCGTCAGCATATTTAAAATTATAAGTTCCATCCACTTTAACTGGGCCATGATTTCCTTTACCCGGAGCAATACATTCTATCCGCCCTTTCACCTCATTCAGCACCGGAATCTCACTCTGCGTCACGTACGACCATACTCCCTGGCTCACAGGCATAAAACGAATTTTGAAGGTATCATTTCCGTCATAGAATCCACGTACAGTCAATGTAGTATCCGGTCCGCTAAACGTTGCCGTAAGCTCAATATCAAAAGGGTTCCCCTTTACTTTGGCAGGCAGGGAGATTTCATAACGTCCCCAACACTCCACCTTATCTTGGGCAAATCCACCGGAAATCCCAAAAAGCAATAACAATAAAAAAGAGCAGCAATATTTCATAAGCAATTCAATCATTAAATTCCAGTTAAACAACGCATCAATCAAGATTTCTCAAAACAAAATCTGTTACTTCCACCTGCCCGTCACCACCGGCAAAAATACCTGGGCGAACAAACAAGAAACCATATACCGTATTATGATGTACTCCCGATATCTCAAATCCCCATGGATACTTATGCCATTTTTTACCATCGGCACTGTACCAGGCCGACAATACATTAGCATCATTCCGCAAACGTAACCACATCTTTCCACATTGGTTTGCTTGAGGTAATTTTGATTCCGTACGGCTTACTTGTCCACGCCGATAACGAAGCATCTGCTTATGATTAAAACCAAATCCAAAATGATAATTCTCATCATAATAAGCCACCAATCCGGCAGATGTATTTTCACCTTTCAGTTCAAAACAAGCCTCCACTTCATATTTATGAGCACTGGTGCGTGCTAACAAGGGAGATCCTTCTTTTGGAGTATTCCCCTTTGCCTCTATACTGATTTTATCAGGAGTAATCCGGAACCGATCATTTAAGTTATGTTCCCGGCACGTCTGCCATACAAAATCTTTTATACCAGATAATTTCAAACGTTCCGGTGCAGGTAAAGAAATGGCTCCTTCTTTCAAATGTAACCATCCATCTTCTTTTTGGACCAGTTCACGTAAAAGGGTCTGACGCCCCAATGTCTGGAATCCGTTTTCATAAGCATGGAAAATCATAAATAACCGTCCATCTTCCGTATCAACAATAGAGCCATGCCCTTTACTCCACCATTTTTCATTACGGGATTCCGTACGAAGAAGCGGATTGAAAGGAGCATTCTCCCAAGGGCCCATTATATTTTTACTACGTGCCTGTACTACCATGTGACTGGTGGGAGGACCTGCCGTCCCCCCTTCGGCCGCAAATAAATAATAGTACTCTCCTACTTTTTTCACATTCAGACCTTCCATGGAAACTCCTTCTATATCCCATTCCTCCGGTATTTCCCATTCCTTATAAATTCTGACCGGTTCTCCTGTAATAGAGTATCCGTCATCCGACAACGGATATAAAGCGCCAGAACTGAGCAACAGATAACGTTTTCCATCCTCACTAACCACATGCTCCGGATCAATACCTCCTATTTTCAAATCTATCGGAGTGCTCCACGGACCTTCCGGACTATCAGCCCAAGTTACCATATTGGTCTTTCTCCCTTTTCCATTCAAGGTCGGGAAATAGATATAAAAACGATTGTTATGAACCACAATATCCGGAGCCCAGATATCTCCTGTAAAAGTAGTCAAAGCTGTGGAACACGGAGTCCAGTTTACTAAATCATCCGATTTGTAAACTACCAGTCCCGGGGTATAAACAAAGGAAGAATGAACCAGATAATAAGATTTTCCATAACGGACAATAGAAGGGTCTGAATTATCCCCCTCAAGAATGCGTACTGTAGTCTGATCCTCATTCAAAGGGTCTTGGGACTGCCCCCATAAAGGAAGCGTCCCAAAGGCCAATAAAAATGTACAAATAGATAAAATGTTTTTCATATATACTCTTTATTCTTGTGCCAAGCCATATCCGTTCGTTATTTTGCCTTTAGACTTGCTCAGCGTTTCAAATGGAATAGGCCAATAATATCTGGGAGGAACATTACCTTCTTTTACTCCCGGCAACAAATTGCTATTTGTATAATGATCAGCATATTTCACCAATGTCACTCCCCAATCATCCTGTGTATAACCCTCGTCAAGCAATCTCTTTGCTTCAGCACCATCGGGATCTATATAATTAAACAGCCCCTCAATAGCCAGATTATGGTCTGTCCCAGTAACTTTTACCGGAGTAGTGCTATAATCATATTGACCTCTCCATCCCGGATACAGAGCCGGATTCGACTCATCTGGATCAAAAGTCAGCGGTGAACTTAAATACACTTTCTTAGTATATACATAATTCGAAATCACATTACCATTAGCAAATTCATGATATCCTTTTGTTTGCAAATCATTAACCATCTCCGTCATTTCTGCACGAACAGCTAAAGCTTTTTCCACAAACTTACCAGAACGAATCAAATCCCAGCGACGAGTCCCTTCACCTAGAAGTTCTAATTTGCGTTCTTGCAAAATAGCTTCCTTCAAAGCCTCACCTGAAGCTGAAATAGCATGTTCAGAATTCCCAAATGCACGTTGACGGATTTGGTTAAGTAATTGGATTGCTTCTCCTTCCGCTCCCAATTCTGCTTTGACCTCCGCTTGCATCAAAATAAGATCAGCAAGCCTCAACACCGGCCAATTCATTCCCGAAGTACGTTGAGATGTAGTATAAGGAGGATTCATACGATTCTCATCCCATTTATTAATAGCAATTCCCCCATCCAACTTGCTACCCGGAGTAAAAGACAACAGAGCTTCATTGCCATCACCTTTACTACCAGTAACAGTCACACTAGCATCTCTACGCATATCACCTGCTTCAAACTCACCATAATAGAAAGAGGGAATAATACGTAACGCCCCAAACGACTTGCAAGGCGCAGCCTGATTACTACCACCACTGGACGGACGTCCAAAAGCATAAGAATATTCACTGGTAGTAGTCTGCCCACTTTGTCCCCCTTGTATATTACCTACTTCAAAAATAGATTCTGGGCTCAGAGCCAGATCATGAGTATATTGAAAATGACGCTGAAACGGGTTATTCGCATAACTCCGGTCATCAACCGTAACTAAAGCAGCCGTCCCTTTATTATTCAAAGCAGCCTGAAAATACTTCTCGGCAATCTTATAATAATCTAGATAATCATTGCGCCGAGCATAGACACATCCTAGTTCTTCTTTTCCTTTTGTCGTAAACTGTACGTCACCATACAAACCGGGCACATCTGTACGAATTGTCTGATATCCACCGGAATAAAGAGCTATCTGTCCTAACAACGCGTCAGCAAACCCCTTGGAAAAACGTTCAGCAGTAATGCCACCTTCTCCCAGTGGATACATCAATGCTTCTGCCTCCTTCAATATCTCAATAAGATTATCATAAATTTCAAAACGGGAAGTCAATGAATAATCTTCCACATTGTTATTTTCATATCCATAAGGTACATCACCATAATGTTTTACCAAATCGAAATAGCAGAAAGCCTTCATTGTTAAAGCCTCACCATAAAGTTGAGTCCAATCATTTACTTTTCCTGCTGCCACAGCATCTTGAAATGCAGGTTTATCAGCTACCAATTCCGCTACCTTAGATGCACGTGCAATCGTAGTATAAAGCCCGTTGAAGCCTGAACCACCAGCATTTACACTTAACAATTCCGGTAATAGTCTAGCGTTGGCATTATTTAAAGAGCCTATTTCCGGATATATTTCAGAGTCTGAGCCAATGGGATCATTCCAACGATAAGCTCCCATAATACAATTCTGCCGATAATTAGCATAACACCAAGACAGGATTTTAAAAGTTTCGGAAGTAGAAGAGGTTACAAACTCATCTCCAGTGTTCTCCGGTGAAGAAGTATTCAGATAATCACTACATTGAGCAAAGGAACAGCATAGTGCCAATGCAGATATATATGTTGCTAATTTATTCATAATAATTAATTTAATGATTTGTTTTTTTGATTAGAAAGCAAGATTTAAACCAACCACAAACGAACGTGCTCTAGGATAAGTACCCCAGTCCAATCCTACTGTAGGGTATTTCGCCTTATTCTGAGAGGTATTAGCACTAACTTCAGGATCCAGACCTGAGTAACCGGTTAAGGTAAACAAATTATAGATTGTTCCATAAATACGCAATTTACTCAAACCAGCCTTATGCAAAACCTTATCGGGCAATGAATACCCCAATGTCAACGTGTTCAGACGCAAATAAGAACCATCTTCAATAGCAATACTGGAAGTAACCCCATTTTCACTATAAGGTAATGGTAAATTAGCATTTACATTAGCTGCATTTAATTGCTCAGGAGTAGTGAGACGAACTAATTTCCCATCTACCACGTCATAAATCTTATAGGAGTCTTTCATAAAACCAAGTTTATTCTCATATACTCCCTTTTCTTTTGCGCCGTACAAGGAAGCGATTTTATTCACATTATACACATCATTACCATAACTCCAATTAAAATACAATCCTAAATCAAAATTTTTATAAGTTGTATTGATATTGAAACCACCTGTATGAACAGGATTCATATCACCAATAATGGTAACATCTTTCTCATCAATGCTGCCACTATTATCCATATCCCTAAATTTCGGAAGACCCGGATAGGCATTTTGTCCGGACGGACGGTCCACCCCATGTACAGGATTAATAAAAGAACCTAAATCTGCCACGCCCTCTTTCAATATATATTGTCCGTTTACATAATTAAAGTCATCTGTAGTATAAAAGCCATCATATATAAAACCTCTGACCATACCCACAGGTTTGCCTTCCTGTAAAATATAATCCTCACCCGGGAAACTGCTACTGCCACACCAACTAGAGCCATATAAACCTGTTACATTTTCTGCCAACTTATCGACCTTACCCTTATTGAAATTTATATTCATACCAGCCGTAATATTCCAATCTTTATTTTCAAAAATCACACCTGACAAAGAAAACTCAATTCCCTTATTACTAGTCTGACCAATGTTATCATACGTAGATGTGAATCCGGTAATCCCCGGAAGCGAAGTCAACATCAGCAAATCCTTTGTTGTATTCCAATATAAATCCAAAGATCCCCACAAACGGTTCTTTAAAAATCCGAAATCGAAACCAAAATTACGTGTAATAGTTGTTTCCCATTTTAGATTTTTATTTGCCATTTGTTCCGTTGAAAGGTCATAAGAAGATGAATACTGGTTATTTAGTATATATTGATATCGTAAATCTGTTTCAGAAGTCCACGTTTGTGACCATAAATCAGAGCTGATACCATCATTACCTACCGTACCATAAGACAAACGGACTTTCAAGTTATCTAACCAGTCTTTCGTCCCTTCCATGAAAGTTTCTTCAGAAAGGCGCCATCCAAAAGCCGCAGCAGGAAAATATCCCCAACGGTGTTCGGGGGAAAACTTAGAAGAGCCATCGGCACGGAATGTCACAGTAAACAAATAACGATCCATCAATGTATAATTAGCACGACCAAAGAATGAGAGAATACGTCCGGGAATATCTACTCCAGAAGAAAATTTACTTGTTCCATGATCTACATCATATTGGTTAATCATGGCAAATGCATTATCCTTTGTAAAATTAGAGGGAAAGTGACTAGCTGAAATTGACATTTTACTACCTCCGGAGTCTGTAACTTCATGTCCCAACAGAATATTCAAACGATGCTGTTTAGGTAAAAAATTGAAGTCATAACTGATTGTATTCGTCCAACGCAGTCCCCAACTGTCACGCTTTGTATATTCCACATTTCCCGCATATAGTTTGACTCCTGTTTCGTCATCCAAATAATTATTATAAATAGCTCCCCCCCAAATCTTATCTTGTTCCCATGATTGGTTTAAAGTAAAGTCAGTATGATAAGCAAAGCCATCAAACAATCTCCAATTTAAAGATAAAGTACCACGAAGTGTCTGTTTAATATATAGTGGATCATAATCTCCGATACGAGCCACAGGACTATAAGTATCCCAGGTAGACTGACGACCATACATCTCCATATTCCCTTCACGCAAAGCATTCAAGTCCCCCAAAATATCACGAGTAGCAATCGGACGAAAACGATAAGAAGATGAAAGCAATGAGCCGGAACCATTAGTTGTTCCTTCATCTCCCATAGTACGCATATCACTATAACGAGTATCCAGATTAATATCTAAATTATCACGTAATTTCTGATTAATCTTCAACGAAACACCTCCACGCTTTGCATAAGAGTTAAGTTTCATACCTTGCTCATCCATATAGTTCATCGCAAACAAGACTTTTGTTTTTTCAGTACCTCCACTAACAGACAAATCATGATTATGGGATACAGAACTATTATACACATCTTTTTGGATGTTATAATTCTTGGTGTTACGATAGCTTTCTATACCCTCTGTATTACTACCCAAATAATCACCAATACCATATAATTTTTCAAATGGCAAACGATATGCATCGCCACTGGCGGCGGCATTTCCCCAAACAAATGACAAATAATCATAAGGATCTAATGTTTCCAAGTATTTAGTCGGAGTATTGAATTTAACATAGCCATTATAAGAAACCGAAACCTTTCCTTCTTTCGCTCCCTTTGTAGTCACAAGAATTACACCATTGGCACCACGCGCACCATAGATAGCTGTAGAAGAAGCATCTTTCAGCACATCAATACTTTCCACTTGATCAGACGGAATATCATTTAAAGAATTCACAGTTACACCATCTACTAAAATCAAAGGTTCATTACTTTGCGAAATGGAACCTCCTCCTCGCACACGAATAGAAATTGCCGCATCAGGACGTCCATCTTGTGAGGTAATGTTCACACCAGGAAGTTTACCTTGCATAGCCTGTGCTACATTAGAAACAGGCATAACAGACACGGTTTTACCACTAACAGAAGCAACAGAACCAGTCAAGTCCTTACGTTTAATAGTCTGATAACCAATTACTACCACTTCATCAAGCACCTCATTATCACTCTCCATCTTAATGGCAAACGTATTTTGGCTACCGACTTTTACATTTTGAGTCTTGTATCCGATATAGGAAACTACCAATGTAGCGTTTGCGGGAACTTCCAATGTAAATTTACCATCCAAATCTGTAACTGCCCCTGTAGTAGTCCCTTGAACTAAAACCGACACCCCAATCATAGGTTCACCTGTTTCATCAATAATGGTTCCGGTTATAGTCTTTGTCTGGCTAACAATTTGAGTATCATAGTTTTTCTCACCAACAGAAATCTCAGCCATCATCGGTATAACACTTATAGACATTGCGGCCGACAATCCCCAAATAAGAAAAGAACGGCTGGCTTTGCAACCGTATGCGCTTGCAAACAAACGCCTTGTTTTCTGAACATTTTCCATACTTTCCTGGGTTAACAAATAATCATTTTAGATTTAATAATTCTTTTTGTGTTCTCTTTAAGCGTGCGCCATAATCATAATATCCTAAATCACACATTGCAAAAGTAGAAATATTTTCGGAAAACAAAAATCATTTTGCATTATTTTACTTTATTTTATTTCGATTACTTTCATTTACAACAAACAATACAACTAGAAAACGAAAGTAAGATAATACAAAGTATTGGATATATGCATTCTACGTCCTTTAGTCAGACAAAGATTGAGGAGATATAATACTTTCGTTTCCTTTCAACCAAGCTAAATTAAATTTATAATAGAAGCGACTTGTTATCAAATGGATCATATTATCGGGTGTTTGTGTTCCAGCCAAATAACCACGAGGTTCGGCATGACCCTCATCCATTTCAAAAAACTGAGTCCAAGCTCCACCATTAAGAAAACGATAAGTACCGTCAGTCAACAAACGTTTTACAGGCCAAGTCTTACCTTCATCGTATGACAAAGCAGCATACATGCCATATCCTTTAAAAGACTTTCCTGACTTATCAGTAAACATCATACCACGCTCCTCCTTCGGAGTACGATAAGGATGCTCAGTAAAAGATATCAGTAAAATAGGACCTTCATTCAAACGCATCAATACCAGCCGTT
>CAUHML010000125.1 GCA_959606905.1 uncultured Bacteroides sp.
AAGACATATAGACAAACAGTACAATAAAAGATGTTAGAAGAAACTTGTTCTTTGTGAAAAGCGCAAGGTAAAATCCGGGGTAGTAGAGTCTATTCCCGGATTTTGAATTTTATGGCTATAGCTATTTATTAAACCTGATAAGTAGATACTCGCAAATATCTTTATTATTTTTTCATCCGGACAGTTACCCATATTATAGAAAAAAAGTAAGGCCACTTACTTGCTTCATGAACTGCACTTACTTTTTGGAACTGCATTATGAGTGGAATTCAGACCGGAATATTAGGTGAAATAATTGTGAACGACTCCTTAAGGAAACACCTCATTGCTGGATTTGAACCAATCTCTTTGAAGAACCTCTACTGTAGGTGCGGATTGAATCTGGCGTAGTGTAGTAGCCGTGAAGCTGAATTTCTTAGTATTTTCTCCCACTTGTCCGCAATCTCTGAATCCGCTATATTCCATGACTATCCGGTACGGAAAGAAAGTACCAGATAAATAAGGAGTTTGAATGAAATGCACTTCACCAACTTCAGAAGGAGTATCAAAAGGGGGAAGCGTAACAGGAAGTTCAGTTAGACAAAAGGATGAATATTGAACAATTTAACAAATTGAAAAATACAAACATATATGGCGGCGTATTTTTTGTTTATCGCTACGAAAAATATAAGTGGCGATTCTTGCAAAGTATAGGGCGTTTCATTCATGGATGAAGAAAATGCCCTTCAAAAAGACTCCAAAAGTCATTTTGTCAAAGATGCCAATCTATTTTGCCGAAAACACCAATTAAGACTAACCTTAAAAGGCCTTTACCTTTGCAATATCAATGAACAAGAATAGAAATTACAAAAATAAAGAATTTATAAACTGAAAAACTTAAGATTATGAAGATTAAGGGTTTATTATTAGGAATGTTTGCTTGCGCCGCTTTGGTAGCATGTACAAACGATGATATTGTAGAAAACAACAATATTGAACAACCAGAAAAGGTGAAAGCTAACCTTACATTAAGTATCTCTACTTCTACAGGTTCAGGACGTGCTGCCGATGCTGAAACAGGAGATGATGTGGAAAATGGAACACCCTCGGAAGGTAGTATTAAAGATGCTGTCATTATCATTAGCCCGGTTCAGGGAAATACAGCGACAGGATTAGTGGAGTATGCTGATAATATAACTGTAACGAGTGGCGTTTACGAACCTAGCTTCCAATTGAACCAAACAGGTAGTTATAATGTATTGGTTATTTTGAATCCTTGTGCAGATATAGCAAATAAGGCAAAAGAAACAAGTGCAACAGCTGCTGGTGTATATGAGTATGTTACAAATTATTCTATTACCGCAGGAAGCTCTAACGACGCATCTGTTGATGTTGTTACGAAAGGTGCATCGGCAAGAGATCATTTTATGATGGCTAATAGTGAAGCGGCAATGGTAAATATCACAAGTCAGGACCCTACACAACCTATCATTCAAGCCATAAGAGTGGAGCGTGTGGTTTCCAAGATAACATTTACACCGAACAATAATGACAATAAATATAATGTAAAGGTTAAAGTAACCACTATCCCTACGGTAACCACTGACGGATGGTTGAAAACAACAACAGCTGATAAAACCAGCTACATTTATATCACTAAATTGAACAAGGCTTTACTTGACGCTGATAATGCAGAAATTTGGGTTTTGCTAAATGGTGGAAACGAAACGGGCAGATATCAGTTGGAGTCAACTCTTGATAATAAATATAAAGGTAATGTTAAACAGAATGAAACAACGACTTCAATAGAAGCTCCTGTATTTGTAGCAACAGATAGAACGGGTGCTTTCCATTATGAAAAAGGAACTTCTACAACAGCAGAGGAGACATGGACTGTGTATTTGGATAAATATGCTATGGTGAACTTGTCAAAAACCGTTTATGCGGTAAGACATAAGACCAGTGATTGGAGTACCATCTCTCCATTTGGTACATTGACTAATAGTGATTATTTGGTAGATCCTAAGTCAGTGGACAAGAATAGCGTGACACTAACAGACGGATTGTGGGCTGATGGAGATAAAACAGCTACAGATTATTTCTTCAATACAGTAGGTGAATTACAGACTTCACAGGATATTTATAACAATGCTTTCTTGAAGGACCTTCCTAAGTCAAGTGATGTTGAAATTGGTGAAATTGCACAATCTAACGATGCATTCCTGACTTATTGCCTTGAAAATTCAGTAACAAAGGATCACCAGCAAAAAGGCGTGGTAACAGGTATTGTATTCCGTGGCGAAATCTTGGATAATGAGGGTACTAATGTAGGTACCATATATAAATATGCCAATCAGTATTTCCGTTCAATGGATGCTTTGAAATCTGTTTACCCGGCTTATAAGGCTGAGAATTTGGTAACTTATACAGATGGATATTGTTATTACTACGCACCTATCGAACATTTCAAAGGAAACGAAAACAATATGCAATATGCTATCATGCGTAACAACATCTATTCATTGAAGATTGGAACTTTCAAGGAAATCGGCAGCTCGACAATTATACCGGAAGATGGTGGAACAATAGACGATGAAAGTGCATACTTGAAACTGACAACTACAATAGCTCCTTGGATTGTACGCTTTAACACTGTTAATTTCTAATTAATAACCCTATTATATAAGCAGGAGAGGAGTGTTCCTCCTCTCCCTGCTATTCTCTTTAATATTCTAACATTAAAAAAACAAAAGCATGAAAACAGTAAAAACATTCGCCCAACAACTCTCTTTCAGCCTAATGATGGCGATGACATTGGGAAGTGCCATTGTGTCGTGCGGCAGCATACTCGATGAAGAAGATGTGGATTGCTCTGTAGAGTACAGAGTGAAGTTCAAATATGATTATAACATGAAGTATGCCGATGCTTTCTCACGCGAGGTGGGGACTGTTACGCTTTATGCTTTTGACGATAACGGCAAATTGGTGTATCAGAAGATGGAAGAAGGTGACGTTTTGGGTGAAGACGGATATACCATGAAAGTAGATTTGGAACCAGGTGACTATCATCTTATCACTTGGGCGGGCTTGAATAACGAAGCTTCATTCTCGGTACCTTTGGTTACCGCGGGGGAATCCTCGATGGACGAGCTGCAATGCAAGATGGACAGAATGTACAGCCGTGCGGAAGACGGAACGGCTATCGTTAACAGCAAGCTTTCTTCGTTGTGGCACGGCGAAGTGACCAAGCAATCCTTTTCCAGGGCTGCCACCTCGCAGGTGGTGACAGTGCCGTTGGTGAAGAATACCAACAGCATCCGCATCATTCTCCAGCAAATGGACGGAGTGACTGTAGATGTCGATAACTTTGAATTCACGATTACGGACGACAACGGCCTGATGAACTATGACAACAAGCTGTTGAAAGACGAAACATTAACATATTATCCCTATTACCGCGTTCAAGGAAGCACGGACATGGACACAAAAGGCGCACGTGCCGAGGGCGATACTGAGGATAGCAATATCAGCGTGGCCATTGCCCAGATTACCGTAGGCCGACTGATGGTGGATCAAAATCCGCGCCTGTCCATCACCAACAAGGATACGGGCGAGACCGTACTCTCCATCCCCTTGGTAAAATACCTATTGCTCACCGAGGCCGAAGGTCACGACATGACCCAGCAGGAATATCTGGATCGTCAGGACGAATACAACATGACTTTCTTCCTGGACGAGAACATGAAGTGGATTAACACCAGCATCATTATCAATGACTGGGTGGTACGCTTCAACGAGATGGATATGTAACAACGAACAAAAAATAGAATCTATGAAAAGATGGTTATCATATATACTAATGGCGGTGCTCTGCGGCTTGTACCTATCGTCGTGTGCAAAGGACGAGGAGGTGGCAAAGGCTACGGATGGCGGGAAGGTACCGGTACGCCTTACACTGGCATTCTCCAATTTCGGCGGACGGGCCGCAAGCGAACCAGGTGATTTAGATTATAC
Source organism: uncultured Bacteroides sp. (assembly GCA_959606905.1). Next base: position 3,994 of record CAUHML010000125.1, read on the forward strand.
CACAGTGGAACAAAGTGCCATGACTGCGGATGATGTATATGTATTGGTCGTTGATGCAAATGATAACTTTTTGTATCAAGTACAGGATTTGAAACTAGGCAATCCTGTTGAAGGTGACAACTATTATACTCGTCAGCTGGAAGGAACCATGTTGAGAACGGTCGGTGGCGAACAAGTGAAACTGGTTGTTCTGGCTAACTTGAAAGACAATAAGATAGCGTCTTATACGACCGGAGCGGCTATACGTAATTTTCTGGAAACAAAGAAAGGAAGTAATATCGCCAAAGTTTATAAAGAATTGGTTTATCATTATGGTGGATCTACGATACCTTGGAAACTTGCAGAAAGAGCTATCCCGATGTGGGGAAGCAGCAATTTGACAGCTGTACCCGGTACGGGAGTGGACTTGGCTTGCAACCTTTATCGTGCTGTAGCAAAGGTGGGCATTTGGGTGAATATGCAGGATGGATATCAAGGATTCACTATCACAAAGATAATAGTGAACAATGCCAACGACAAAGGCTATTGTGTTTCAACGGAAACTCCAAATCCGGTGGAAACGGTTCAATATATATATCCTTCTATTCCTGCTGGAGCACAGAATCAGACTATTACTTATGACGGCTTGCAGGTGACGACAGCATATGAAAATGAAATTTATCTGCCGGAAAAGGTGAATACTACAGGTGGGAATGAAATTTCATTGACGGTTCATTATACCTATCATAACAAAACCAAAGTGGGAACTATTAAATTCCGGACGAATGGAGATGGAGATATATTTGATGTAATCCGTAACCATTCATACCTGTTCAATATTAAACTGAGTACGATCGAGATAGATGCAGAACTTCAATATCAAGTAATGGATTGGACAGAGGTTGGTAATGGCGAATTGGATTTTGGTGACGGTGGCGGTGATGTAAGAAAATAATCTGTGGAGGATACTATATATGAAAAATAAACTGAAATATATGGCGCTTTGCCTTTCGTTACTGATAGGCGTGGGGGCTTGCTCGGAAGAGGAAATAGCTTACTCTGCCGGTGAAGAGAATAAAGAGGTGATTTTGCAGTTGAATTGTCAGTTGCAGACCAATCAGGAAGTGATTGTTTCGCGCGCCAGTACTGCTGAAAACAGGTTGAATGATTTACACTTTTATGTGTTTAATGCGGCAGGAGAACTGACAGGATATAAAAAGCTGGTGGCTACAGAGTCGAGTCCTATACCGACTCCCGGACCGGAAACCGTTACTGTAAAGGCAATAACCGGTGAAGCGTATATCTATGCTCTTGCCAACTTGAACAGTACAATTTATTACTTGGATGACGCAGACAAAAATAAATTGACGGGAATTGATGAAGCGGATGTGGCAGGTTCCTCATTGACAAGAGACGAGTTCCTTGCAATAGACTTTAAACGCCAGTATGGTAATGCCAGCCACATTATTTCCCCTAATCCTACCGACGGACAGTTCATGATGTCCGGTTATCTGAATGGGGGCAAGGCTGTTACAATTACTGCCGGAACCAATGGAGCCGGTGTTATAAGCGAAAGCAACGTTATAAGACTGTACAGAATATTGGCGAAGAATACATTTACCATTGAGGCCGGTAACGGAGTAACTTTCACTCCCAGTACGTATGAATTGCATAATGTGGCTGTCGGTGGAAAGTTGGTGAATGGTACAGCTGACGCTACTACCGCAGATGTCGAGTCATCTTATTCTGGTATGGCCGGGGAAACGTTAACTTTTTATCTTCCCGAGAATATCCGTTCCTATCGGGGAGGTGAGATAAAGATGTGGAAGGATCGTGAAACGAATACCTATACGGATGACGTGAAATCGTTCGATAATGCACCGGATAATTCTTCCTATATCGTGATTCGTGGAAATTATAAGAAAGGCACCACTATCGGGGAGGTTTCGTATACTATCCATTTTGGCAACTTCAGTAATACCGGAAGTCTTGAAGACTTCAATATACGCCGGAATTACTCTTATAAATATAAGGTGAAAGTAAACGGTGTCGAGGATATCAAAGTGGAAGCGGAAGTCGAGGGAGACAACCCCTATGTGGAAGGATTGGTGATTGACAGTGAAGGAGGAGAGTCTTTTGATTTGGACGCTCATTATGAGGCCAGAGTGCTGACATTCTCTCGGGAAAATATAAAGACGCTGAAAGAGGCGGGAAAAGGATATATAGTAAGAATCTCAACACCTTTCGGTTATACGGAGAATTTGTATGTTACCGATGGGGGAATCTTTAATGCCGAAGGTGATGTACAATTGGCTACGTTTGATGGAGGAACAATCCGTCCGATAAGCGGGCAGAGCCTTTTTAATGGAGAGGATGATTATGGATGGCTGCGTTTTGTACGCAATGTTTCTAAAAACAGAATTTCAGGACAGAGTTTAACCACCGTTGCCAAATATCCGGGTGACAATAATGAGTATGCAAATAAATATGGCGCATCTTGGGTTAATGTGTTCTTTATGTTGAAGGCATTATACGAAAATGCGGATAGCAATCAAGATGAAGTATTCTCAAATGATGGATACGCTTATTACACCTGTTTCGTGGACGAAAACTATTATAAAGGGAAATCATGGACTGTCTATTCCAATTGTGCGCCTCGTACCATACTTATTGCCAATCAGTTGTCGGTGAGCACGGACAGGAAGAGTCTTTATGCAAAAGTGCGTTACAGTCTTTCTCAGCGTTCCATTACTACGTTCTATCATTTCGGTTTCAATGGTTATCCTTATGGAACGGAGAATATAACCGAGGAAGAATTGTCTACTGCTTATTATTTGAATAAGAATAATTTGGGTGAGCACAAGAATCCTAATGCTTGGAATGCCCGTAACAGTGCCGTACAAAGCAACAAGGAAAAATCATGGTATCCGGACACTAATATGATTGTACCGGCAGACGGGAGGCAACCCATGTACCAACAGGCGATACGGGCATGTATGAGCCGTAACCGGGATTTGAATGGAAACGGCACGATTGAAGCTAATGAGGTAAAATGGTATATGGCCTCTGTTGATCAGTATCGCGGATTGTGGTATGGCGAGGGTGCATTGAATAGCGTTGACCCGGACGCCCGCTTGTTTAGGGCTAAAATGAGCACGCTCAATGATAATGACAAAGAGAATGCTAAATATCACTATTTCACGGCTTCTACCGGTACCAATAGCATTTTTTGGGCTGAAGAAGGGTTGTCCACAAGTAATAAAGAGGTTAATACCGGTTGGCAACATGCGAATTTGGTTCGCTGTGTGCGTACGTTGGCATCAGACGACGGACTGTACGAAGCGAATAAATTCTATCAGTATAGTGACAATATATTTACATTGACAGGTTTGACTGCAACCAAAGGGACTACAGAAACTATAGATATCCATTTGGAGCGTGATGAAATCAATGGATTGTCTTCACGGATACAAGTGTCTAAAGACTATCTAAAACAAAAGATGGTGGATGGTGGATGGAATAATAATTATTATACGATTAAGAATAAGAAAAGACCGGAATATGATCCTTGTAAATACTATTATGAGGATAGCGGAAAAACTGATAAAGGAATTTGGCGAATGCCTAATCAGAAAGAACTGGGTCTGATGAGCGCAAACAATCTGTTGAGTGGTTATGTTACCTGCCGCACGGACTATTCAGGAAGTAAAGCAAATGGTGCTTATAGGTCTTCTTATGGTTTTTGGTTCCAAGGAACCAATGTAACTGTCCATGCTACTGATGCTGATCTAAAAGTTCGTTGTGTAAAAGATGTTAAATAGTATGAACAACCTACTGGAAATAATGGACAAAGAATCATGTAGTAAATCGGAAGTTTATCTGTATGAAGAGGAAGGGCGCTGGTATGCTTACCATCGTTCCGCCAAATCCTTAAGCAAACTTAGTGAGGCGGCCTTGAAACTGAAAGAGGCATGTTTTTTCTACGGTGTTATGTTAGACAAGGTAGAAGTAGACCTGAACAAACTGCTGAACGGTCCGTGGTTTGTTGCCCTGTGTTCAGACACTGAGATGATATTGATTAAAAACGATTACCGCCAACTCCTATGTGAGAGGTAGTGACCATATTAGAAAGGGAGCTGAGCAATTCCGACTTGATATATATCTATTGGGAACAGGATGGAAAGTGGTATGCTTATGAACAGTCTGCTTTCTACCTGAGCCAGATGATGCTGAGAGTGTCCTTAGGGTGTTATGTCATGGAGGATACTTTGTGGCTGGCAAAAGCAGAAGTGGATGTAAGCCGGATTTCGCACGAAAATATTATCAGCTACAGCAAAACGGAATATGTATTACATTATACCCCTCACAATGGATTTCATGAGTGGCTGGCTGAGTAAAGTAATTTCGAAGTAATTTGGCTTTTCAGAGAATTCCTTCTACTTTTGTAAAAGGTGCAATGCCTAATTAAAAGCGTATGAGAAAAACTGATATATGGATCGGAGTCTTGTGCTGTTTTTTGCTTATCGCTTGTGATGGCAAAAAACAAAAATCTCTATCTGTGAATGATGATAATAAATCGTTGACTTTCACTTTGCCGGAGGTCCCTATTATGTTGCAATCCCCGGAAGACCGGCTGAACTTTATGGTACAGCATTACTGGGATCATTTTAATTTTAAGGATACCGCTTATATTCATGTACCGGATATCACAGAACAAGCTTTGGTAGATTACATGGACTTATTGAACCGTGTGCCATCTTCCCTGTCGGACAGTTGTTTAATCCGGATTATGCAGCAGGCTTCGCAGGAGAAAAAAATGTTTGGTTATTTTGTGGAAATTTTCCGCAGATACTTGTTTGATCCGAATTCTCCCCTTCGGAATGAGGAGCTTTATGAGCCTGTCTGCCGTTTCCTGTCTGCTTCTTCGCTGACCGATGAGGCTGCTCGGAGCCGTGCCCAACATGATTTGAAATTGATTGGTATGAACAAGGTGGGCAGTATTGCCGCTGATTTTATTTATACCTTGCCTTCGGGAATGCAGAAACGTATGCGTGATATCTGCACTCCTTACACTTTATTGTTATTCTATAATCCGGATTGTCATGGTTGTGCCGAAACACTGGCGACAATGAAGACCTCTGCTGTATTGAACAGTCCCCACATCATGAAACAAGTGAAAATTCTTGCTTTCTATCCCGATGAAGACCGTGAAGTATGGACGAAACACCAGAATGAAATTCCTGATGGATGGATCAACAGCTATGATAAAGAATTGACGGTACTGACCGAAGAATGCTATGATTTGAAAGCGATGCCTGCTCTTTATCTGTTGGATAAGGACAAAAAGGTGTTGCTGAAAGATGCGACAGTAAAAGAGATAGAAGATTATTTAAAAAATAAATCGCTCTAATTCATTGTGATATAAAAGATAATGTCTATCTTTGCACC
>CAUHML010000126.1 GCA_959606905.1 uncultured Bacteroides sp.
GGCCATTGCGGCTGTGCGGGTTCAAGTCCCGCTTCGAGTACGAGTATTCTTTATAAGGCTTCATGAATCATTGATTCATGAAGCCTTTTTATTTTTATGGGTGTATAATATACATTTTATTTATTTTCTGGAAAGCTCTATATGATAGCTGCTTGGAAGAAATAAACCAAAAAAGAGTTATAATATTTTTTTATTGTGTTATTAATCTTTTATTTTGCTTTTAGATTATGATTTAATGTATAATATTATATTGAATCATTCCTTAGACCTAAATATATGTAATATTTGATTTAACCGCTAACACTGAAAAATACTAGAGAGATGGAGAATAATGACAGGCAGATTGAATTAAAGTTTCAGAGGTTTTTCACTGTAAATTTTCCAAAGGTAAAGAACTTTGCTCAAATGCTGCTAAAATCGGAAGCGGATGCAGAAGATGTGGCTCAAGATGTTTTCTGTAAGCTCTGGTTGCAGCCTGAGTTGTGGCTGGATAATGATAAAGAACTAGACAATTATATTTTTATAATGACTAGAAATATAGTTCTGAATATCTTTAAACATCAACAAGTAGAACAGGAATATCAGTCGGAAGTTATAGAGAAGACTCTTCTTTATGAATTAACAGAAAAGGAAGAGATCTTGAATAACGTATATTATAAGGAGATGTTGATGATTATTCAACTCACCCTGGAGAAAATGCCGAAGCGTCGGAGGTTGATATTCGAACTTAGTCGTTTCAGGGGATTAAGTCATAAAGAAATAGCTGATAAACTCGATGTTTCTATCCGAACAATAGAGCATCAGGTTTATTTAGCATTGATCGAATTAAAGAAAGTACTCCTCTTTTTTATTTTTTTCTCTAATATTTTTAAGTAGTATGTATGTAGTAGTTGTATTTAGTGTATAAAGCCCAAAAAAGAAAGAAAAAGATTCATGAAAAATTATATTCAACAACTCGTAGAATTGTTCGGTCATAATAGTTATTCAGCCGGAACACAGAAGAAAGTGCAACAGTGGTTGGCTGATGAGGAGCATGTTGATGAAAAGAGTGAGGCTCTTCGTGAGCTTTGGAAACAAGCAGGAGAGCAGAAAGTGCCTGATGGCATGCAACAATCAATACAACGAATGCGGCAGAATCTGGGAATGCAGTCTATCACTTCACGTAGAAATTACCAGTTACTTATATGGAGAGCTGCAGCTATTTTCTTGTTAGCAGTCTCATCCGTTTCTATTTATTTGATGTTGGAAAAGGAACGGCCGGAAAAAGATTTAGTTGAATGCTATATACCGACAGCGGAAATTCGTGAACTTACATTACCGGATGGTACAAATGTCATGCTGAATTCGAAGAGTATACTACTATATCCGGAAAAATTTACAGGAGAGACTAGAAGCGTATATTTGATTGGTGAGGCCAACTTTAAAGTGAAACCGGATAAGAAGCATCCTTTCATTGTAAAGGCCAATGATTATCAAGTTACTGCTTTAGGTACTGAATTTAATGTAAATGCTTATCCGGAAAATAGCGAACTGATGGCTACTTTGCTGGAAGGTAGTGTGAAAGTTGAATTCAATAACTTGCTGTCCAATATTATTTTAAAGCCTAATGAACAGTTGGTATATGACAAACATACGAAAGCGCACAATCTGCGGATGCCTGAGATAGATGATGTGACGGCATGGCAACGTGGGGAATTGGTTTTTAGTAATATGTATCTGGAGGATATTTTTACAAGTCTTGAACGCAAATTTCCTTATGCTTTTGTATATAGCCTTCATAGCTTGAAAAAGAATACATATAGTTTCCGCTTCTCCAAACAGGCGAATCTGGAGGAAGTTATGAAGATTATATCGCAAGTTGTAGGAAATGTAAACTATGTTATCAAGGGAAATAAGTGCTATGTAACTAGTAAAGAATAAATATATTGTAGAACCTTTTAAATTTAATACGTAATGCAAAAAAATACCCGGAAGGAATGGCCGTTCCTCCCGGATATGAAATCAATCTCTTTTAATATTAGCGTAATATTGACGCTATTCTGAATGATCCTAGAATAATAACCAATTAACTAATACTAAAGATGCTACAAATCTACGAAAAAATAGCAGAAAAAATAGCTCATAAGCGGGTCTTTCTCACTTTTTTAAGTCTTATTCTTATACAGACTTTCGCTTTGGCTCAAAATGATAGTAAAATAACTATCCAGCAGAAGAACATCACTGTCATTGATGCCTTAAAAACTGTGGAAAAACAGTCCAAAAAGTCTATAAATTATAGTGATTCCGAATTAAAAGGAAAAGTAATAGCCCAGTTAAACTTGCAGAACGCATCCCTCGAAACCGCACTTGATACCATCTTAAAAGGGACGGGCTTTTCATTCCAGATTCAAGGTAACTACATCATAATAGCTGAAAAGAAGCCTGTAGTTGCACAAACCCTTAAAAATATCAAAGGAAAGGTTACTGATGAAAGCGGTGAACCGTTGATTGGAGTAAATATATCTGTGGATGGTAGTTCTACAGGTACGATTACCGATTTCGATGGTAACTTTACGATCAAGGCGGCAGAGAAATCTATTCTCAAAGTATCTTATATCGGATATGCTGCACAGATAATTCCTGTTTCCAAGAAAGATTTCTATCCGGTTGTAATGAAGCAGGATACAGAAGTGCTCGATGAAGTTGTTGTGACGGCATTGGGTATCAAACGTGCAGAAAAGGCGTTGTCTTACAATGTACAACAAGTCAAGGGAGATGCTTTGACTACGGTAAAAGATGCTAACTTCGTAAACTCGCTGAACGGTAAGATAGCCGGAGTGAGTATTAACAAAAGTGCTAGTGGAGTTGGTGGTGCGACACGTGTTGTAATGCGTGGTGCAAAATCTATTGAAGGTGATAATAATGCTTTGTATGTGGTGGACGGTATTCCTTTGTTCAATACCAATATGGGAAATACCGACAGTGGTATTATGGGTGAAGGTAAGGCCGGAACAGAAGGAATCGCCGACTTCAATCCCGAAGATATTGAAAGTCTTTCTGTTTTGAGTGGTCCTTCGGCTGCTGCGTTGTATGGTAGTAGTGCCGCTAACGGTGTAATTTTGATTACCACTAAAAAAGGAAAAGAAGGAAAACTTTCAGTGCAGTTCTCTTCTTCTTCAGAGTTCAGCAAAGCTTATATGACTCCTGAGTTTCAAAATACGTATGGTAACAAAAAAGATATGTATGAAAGCTGGGGTGAGAAACTGTTGACTCCTACAAGTTATGATCCTAAGAAGGATTTCTTTAATACCGGAACAAACTTTATTAATTCGGTTACGTTGACCACCGGTACGAAATCGAATCAGACTTTTGCTTCTGTTTCTTCTACCAATTCCAAAGGTATTGTACCTAATAATGAATATGATCGTTTGAATTTCACAATCCGTAATACGGCAACTTTCCTTAATGATAAATTACAACTCGATTTAGGTGCGTCGTATGTGAAACAGAAAGACAAGAATATGGTATCGCAAGGACAATATTGGAATCCGGTGATGGCCGCCTATTTGTTCCCTCGTGGTGAAGACTTTGATGGAATTAAGTCATTCGAACATTTCGATGAAAGTCGCCAACTTCCGGTTCAGTATTGGCCGGTGGCAGATCCGGTATATGCTTCACAGAACCCTTACTGGACTGCTTATCGCAATGTAGCTACGAATGAAAAGAGTCGTTATATGTTCAACGTAGGGTTGACTTATAATATTACCGATTGGTTGAATGCGACAGCCCGTTTCAGAATGGATGACACACATGTATTGTTTGAACGCAAGATTTACGCTTCATCCGACGATAAATTTGCGGAAGGAAAGAAAGGACTGTATGGATACAATAACTATGAAGACCGTCAGGAATATGCCGACTTTATGTTGAACGTAAATAAACATATAGCTGATTTCAGTATTTCTGCCAATGCGGGTTGGAACTATTCTAACTATTGGGCATTGGAGAGAGGATACAAAGGGACATTATTGGGAGTGCCCAATAAATTTGCGGCTTCTAATATCGATCCGGCTAATGGTCGTATCTCAGAAAAGGGTGGTGATAGTCGTGTACGTAATCATGCTGTTTTTGCCAATTTGGAACTTGGTTGGAAGAGTATGCTTTATTTGACGCTGACCGGACGTAATGACTGGAATTCACGTTTGGTGAATACCGATGAAGAATCTTTCTTCTATCCCTCAATCGGTCTGTCCGGGATTATTTCCGAGATGGTCAAATTGCCCGAATTTATCTCTTACCTGAAAGTTCGCGGTTCGTATACGGAAGTCGGTGCGCCTGTATCCCGTTCGGGACTGACTCCGGGTACGGTAACTACCCCTATTGTGGGTGGTGCATTAGATCCTACCGGTATCTATCCGTTTACTGATTTCAAGGCAGAGCGTACAAAGTCATACGAATTTGGATTAAGTCTGAAGTTGTGGAATAAATTAAGTGCGGAGGTAACCTACTATCATTCTAATACATACAATCAGACCTTCTTGGGTGATCTTCCGGAATATACCGGATACAAGCAGATTTATTTGCAGGCCGGTAATGTGGAAAATCGTGGTTGGGAGGCTTCATTAAGCTATTCCGATCGGTTTAAGTTCGGATTAGGAATCTCTTCAACATTGACATTCTCTCGAAATATAAACGAGATTAAGGAGATGGTTGAAAACTATCATACGGATTTGATGGATGAACCGATTAATATTCCGGAGGTTTTGAAGGATGGTGGTCGTGTCATCTTGAAAGAAGGCGGAAGTATCCACGATATTTATGCCAACACCTTCTTGAAGAAAGACCACCTGGGATATGTTGAGGTAAAGAGCGACGGAACCTTTGGAATGGAAAAGGGGGAACCTGTTTATTTGGGAAAAACTTCTCCTGACTTTAATCTGGGATGGAGTAATATGTTGACATACAAAGGCTTTGGACTCGGGTTCCAGATCAACGGGCGTTTTGGTGGTGTGGTGACCTCTTCTACAGAGGCATTGCTTGATCGTTACGGTGTGTCCAAACGTTCGGCTGAGGCTCGTGAAGCGGGAGGCGTATTGTTGAAGGGACAAGGTCTGGTAGATGCGAAGTCTTATTATCAGATGACAGGTACGGGAAATTATGAAACTTCCGGTTACTATGTATACAGTGCCACCAATATTCGTTTGCAAGAACTTACCTTTAGCTATACTATGCCTAATAAGTGGTTTGGTAACGTGTTGAAAGATGTTACAGTTTCGTTTATAGCCAACAATCCTTGGATGTTGTATTGCGAAGCTCCGTTCGATCCGGAACTGACTCCTTCCACTAGTACTTACGGACAAGGTAATGATTATTTTATGCAACCGAGTGTTCGTAGCTTTGGCTTCGGTATTAAATTTAAATTATAATACACCTTCTTTATTATGAGAAAAATGAATCATTTTAAACTATTAGCGGTGATATGCGCAATGACGCTATTTGCCTCATGCAATTTTGAAGAAATCAATACCAACCAATTTGAGATGAGCGACGGAGAAGGTGCGATGGATGGTTTTGAAGTCGGAGGGCTGATTACAGCTATGCAACGGACAGTGATTCCCGTAGGCACACAGGCTGATGATACAGATGTTATCAATGAATATCAAATAGCTTATCATCTGTCGGCCGATAATTGGAGTGGATTTTTTGGCGAGAACAACAGTAACGGTTGGAACGCAGGTAGTAACAATACTACTTATTATTTGTTGGACAATTGGATAAAAGCGACCTATACACAGTCTTATACCAATGCTCTTGATCCTTGGAAGAAATTGAAAATAGCGTCCGAGAAAAATGGTACGCCCGAAGTCTTTGCTTTGGCTCAAATTCTGAAGATTTCCGCTTGGCACAAGACACTTGAAAGTTTCGGTCCGATGCCTTATTCTCATGCGGCGGACGCTACAATGAACATTCCGTTCGATTCGGAGAAAGAGGTGTATACGGCGATGTTTGAAGAATTGACCGCAGCCATTGAAGAATTAACAGAAAAGGCGGCAAATGGGGTGAATGTAATGGGCGCTTATGATGCGGTATATGCCGGAGATGCTACCAAATGGGTGAAATACGGCAATTCGCTGATGCTTCGTTTGGCTATGCGTGTCCGCTTCGCTGATGCGGAACTGGCGAAAAAGTATGCTACTCAAGCAGTAAATCATTCTATCGGCGTGATGACGGCTAAGGATGATGCGGCTCAAATGAGTCAAGGAGCGGGTATGACTTTCCGCAACAACATTGAATGGCTGGCAGGCAACTATAATGAAGCTCGTATGGGTTCTTCCATCTTTTCTTATCTGATGGGATATGAAGACCCGCGTTTGAGCGTTTATTTTTTGCCGATGGATGGTAATGCCTCTTATGGTGTTGAGGCTTTCGACGGAAAAACGTATCAAGCGGTGCCGGCAGGGCATGCCAATGCGCAGAATGACATCTACAAATCTTGCTCAAAGCCCAATATTCAAAGTGGAACTCCTACATATTGGCTGCGTGCATCGGAAGTTTATTTTTTGCGTGCGGAAGCAGCTTTAGTGTGGGAAGGTTTCGGCAGTGCGGATTCATGGTATAAACAGGGCATTGATATGTCTTTTCAGGAGAATGGTGTGACCGATCCTGTAGACGATTATATGAATTCCAATTTGGCACCTCGGGCATATGTTTTTTCCCATTATCAGTATGGGCAAACACTTTCTGCTCCGTGTGAGACTACTGCCAAGTTTGAAGGAACAACAGAACAGAAGTTGGAAAAAATTATGATTCAGAAGTGGATTGCTTTGTTTCCTAACGGACAGGAAGCGTGGACGGAATGGAGAAGAACCGGTTATCCGAAGTTGAATGTCATTAAGACTTTGAAAGGAGCAGTGCAGGGCGCAACTCTTGAGGGCGGTATTCGCCGTATGATTTATCCCACCAGTTTTTCTCAGACTAACGAGGGAAAGGCTATTTATGAAGCAGCCTTGAAGTTGTTCAATAACGGTGCAGGTGGCGAAGATAAGTCTTCTACCCGTTTGTGGTGGGATTGTAAGAGATAACCTACATGTATCATTTTAATACAGATGAAGAATATGAAATCATTAAGAAAATTGTTATATATTATTCCATTGACAGGCATGATGGTAACTTCTTGCATGGATGTGGAGAATATTGAGATAGACCATATAGGCGGGTATGCCACAATGAACAATGCGGAGAGTGAGGCATATTATGCCAATCTGCGCGCCTATAAGGCGACTGCTTGGAATTACAATCGTCCCGTAGCTTTCGGATGGTATTCCAATTGGGCGCCTGCTGGAGCTTATCGAAGAGGATATCTCTCTGCTATGCCCGATAGTATGGATTTTGTTTCAATGTGGAGTGGCGCTCCAGGACGTTATGAAATCACTCCGGAGCAGAAGGCAGATAAAGAGTTTGTGCAAAAGGTGAAAGGAACGAAACTGTTGCAGGTAAGTCTGCTTTCTTATCTTGGTAAGGGTGCGACACCAAATTCGGTATACCTCGAAGTGGAAAAACAAGCGGAGGAAGAAGGCTGGTCGGCGGCTCAATTGGAAACGGCGAAGAAACAAGCCCGTTGGAAATATTGGGGATTTGAAGGTCAGTTTGAAAGTGAAAACCATTATGCATGTCTGGCGAAGTTTGCCAAAGCTCTGTGCGATTCTTTGTATGCAAACGAATGGGACGGTTATGATGTAGACTGGGAAATCGGTAGTGGTGTGTTTGATATGGATGGCACATTGAGTCAGAATAAGCATTTGATTCATTTGGTTAAAGAGATGAACAATTACATTGGCCCGAAAAGCGATCCGGAAGGTAAAGGACATAAAATGATCTGTATTGATGGAAATATTTATGGGCTTACCCATGAATTGGATGAGTATGTCGATTATTGGATTATACAAAGTTATGGTAGTTCCAATCCCGGTTTTGATGGTTATGGCGTTGATCCTAAGAAAATAATCTGCACAGAGAACTTTGAAAAGTATGCCACTAATGGAGGTCAATTGCTGAAGCAGGCAGCTGCTATGCCGCGAGAAGGTTATAAAGGTGGAGTAGGAGCTTATCGCTTCGATAATGATTATGACAATACGCCAAATTATAAATGGATGCGTCAGGCTATTCAAATCAATCAGCGGGTTTTCAATGAATGGAAAGCGAAACAAAACGAAGCGGCAAATAAACCGCAGGAATAAGTGGACTTATAAAATTCTAAAACAGTAAAAAGATGATGAATAAACATATATTCTATTATTTGATGGTAGGTAGTATGGCGTTATTGTTGGGCGCTTGCAACGACAGCATGAATGACCTGCTGGAGCCTAAGGTTTATTTCGAAAGCAAGGAATATAATTTCTCGGTGGAAGATGAAATGGATGTAATGACATTTGATCTGGTTTCAAGACTCTCGTCAGCAACCTCCTCTCAGGTAGACGTATCATATAGTGTAGCCGAACCAAGTGTAGTAGCCGAATACAATGCAAAGTATGGCACAAATTATGAGATGCTTGATGTTTCGCAGGTAAAGCTAAGCAGTACGACATCTTCTATTTCGAGTGGAAAATTGTATGCGGATAATGTAGAAGTCGAACTTTCCGGGTTAGAAGCCTTGAAAGCCGGGAACTCGTATGTTTTGCCTATGCGGGTGCATTCGTCTTCGGTGTCGACTCTTTCCGGAACAAACATTGCATATTTCTTTTTCTCCAAACCGTTGAAAATTACCAAAGCTGGTAACTTCAGTAATCACTATATTTCTGTGAAGTTCCCTGTCGGTACTTTCTTCTCGTCATTCACTTACGAAGCATTGATTAATGTGGATTATTTCCTCGATAATAATACGATTATGGGAACTGAAGGTGTGATGATCCTCCGTATCGGTGATGCGGGAGGAGGAATTACTCCTAAAGATTATTTGGAAGTGGCCGGAAGACAGAACTACCGTGTAACGAAACCGTTGTTAACAAATCGTTGGTATCATGTAGCGTTGACTTATGATCAACCGACAGGAAAAACAGGCATTTATGTAAATGGTGAGAAATGGGCTGGTTCAGATTGGGGGATTGACGGTTTTGATCCGAATTCGGATATGGGTTTTTATATTGGTAGAATCTATGGTTTTAAATGGGGTGAACGTCCATTCCATGGTAAAATGAGTGAAGTCCGTGTTTGGAGTGTAGCCCGTACGGAAAATCAACTTAAGCAGAATATGCTGGGTGTTGACCCTGCTTCAGAAGGCTTGGCACTTTATTATAAACTAGACGGATCGGAGACTCAGGAAGGTGGAGTTATCAAAGATGCCACAGGGCGTATAAACGGTACTACAAATGGAATTACTATTAAGACGTTGGATGCTCCGATAGCTATCAATT
>CAUHML010000127.1 GCA_959606905.1 uncultured Bacteroides sp.
ATATCTTGTTCCTGTGATGTAAGAATAGATAACGGAACAGCATATTTCCCTTCATAACCGCTTGTGTGATCGCAAAAGACAACAGCATCGTGTGTGCCGCAGAAGTTATCAACAGCTTTTTTTTCCGACTCAGCAAATTTCAGATGCGCACCAACAAAAATTGCAGTACGCCCTTTAGGAAAAGGAGGAAACTCCTCTCCTAAACATATACGCCTAATAAGACGTGCCTGCGGCAAATTCTTTATCGAAAAGTCACGACTATAAATAGTTGTAAGGTTTATATGCACCGGACCACCGCCCCGATGTCGGAGTTCTAGCAAAGCACGATTGATTTTCACGGTATTGCTCCATTCGTCTGCATCATTAAAAGTAACAGGAACATGCTCACTTAATAATACAATATCATTCTGAACAACTCGACGATCAATTACTTGAGGAATCAGATGTCCAATGCGATTAATATCCTGTGTACTTGTTACTGCCAATATTGGTAACTTACGATAATAAGCTTCTGTCAATCCTGATACATAATTCCGCGAGGCAGTTGCTCCAGTACAACTCAACACGACAACTTCGCCAGATTCCGCTGCCATACCACAAGCCATATAAGCAGCACTACGTTCGTCCACGCTAGAATACATCTCAAACCAAGAGTCTTGCATTATGCTCGCCACAAACGTTAAATTGGTCGTACCGGGGGAGGCAACTATCCTTTTAATGCCATGCTGTTTGAGCAATGATATAAGTATTTGAACGCTTCGTTCAGCAGTGTAATATTTCTGATTCATAAATATAATCAATTTTTATCTTATTTAGTTAGAACTTTAACAATCTCTGTCGGTGCATAACGAGCAACTAAGTACTTTAAGCGAGACTTCAACGTGGAATATATATTCAAGCGCATCCGTTCCCCAGTCACTCTATCCATTTGAGCATTCAGTAAAAGAGCAGGAGAAGAGAAAAGTGGCGATTCTAAAAACGTGCCTAGACAAGATTCTATTTCATCTCTAGTATTTTTGAAACGAAGTGTAGGTACAGCAAGCCTGATTTTTGAATTATCAAAACGACGATCAAACAGTCGACAATACTTTACTTGAAATTGCATCGCCGGAAAACGCAAGTTTAAGCATTTATCTGTCATAACAACTTCCGGACGGTGACCTAAGTATTTCTCTAATACATGAAGATAAACTTCTAAAATTTCTTCCCATTTATAAGCTTCATCTGTAGTAATATGATATACCTCACCAAGAGCCGCAGGTAATCCAATCAATCCCGCAATACCTCGAGATACGTCATAACCATATGTAAGCGTGGTGTAATGCGATGCGATGTCTTTTGAAAAAACAATAGAATAGCCGTTCATAGCACGCCAAAGCCAATCCTCCTTTTCAAGTACCCCAAGCTGAAGTCGTGTTTCACTAAAAGTGATATAAGGTCTGATAATAGTCCAATTATTACAACCTGCCTCGTGAAGAATATTCTCCTGTCTGGCTTTTGATAAAGCATATTCATCAGTATTCAGATATTCTTCATCCTTAATCATATCTAGCAGACGTGGCGTTTCTTCATTAATAAGCTCATCAGACGAAGTTGTTGGACCATAAACACGGGCACTACTAATGAATATATATTGTTTTGTAGCCTTCAATAACTGAGAAACACGAACACGAAATTCATCCGTATTGTACACCATAAAATCAACAATTGCATCCCAAGATTCTCGAAGCAAATCGTTAATAAACGTAATTTCATGCGCATTCCCCTGCACATAAGTAATATTCCTCTCAGACAAACGACAGCTACGCGTAGTTACGTATACATCATCACCTTGCTCAGCAAGTATACGAGTCAAATGCTCCCCCATAGCTCCAGTACCACCAAGCAAAAGGATACGACGATGTATTGTCTTCTTTTCTTGATCAATCATTCTATCTTAATTATTTTTTATATAGTGTTCCAATCTTACGAATTACTCTAAAAGGAAGATGGGCTAGCCAATTTACGTATACAACCAAATAAGCGAAAGGACGAAAAGGCAAGCTCTTTCCATGTTTATTTGCAAAATCTACATTGTCACGAGCAAAACCATCCGTATTGTATTTATATACCTGCAAACATTTATATTCCCATGCATGTTTTTTCCATTGCCTTATGTCAAAGACTGTTCTAAATTGATCTAATTGATCAATTGAATCTAACGCCATCATAGTACGTAAACATTTTGTGCAAATTCCACAATTTGTTGCAGATACATGTTCATTAGATGAATTAACACAAACATTTAAATGAGTCTGAGCTAACTTATTATTAACAATCCTCTGTGTCTTTTCTGATCGTTTATATTGAGCTCCATCGCACACAATTTCTAAATTTTCAGGACTTAATAATGGCATGATATAAGGATCTGCAAATTCTTCAAGAAAAACTCTATCACGGGCTAAATCTATCATTTCTCCATAAGTATATGTATTACTAATATAATACCTCTTTAGTGATTTCTGAAAAGCCAAAACACTCGTTATTCTATTCAAAACCCCTGCTTTATACTCCCAGTCTGGTAAATAGAAATCAAATAAGTTCGTATTCATCATAATTGCCCGAGTTCCTATTGTATTTGCAAATGATCTAGTTATTTCAAAACGATTATTAGCTCTTTCCCATGTACGAGGATTTTTCACATCACCATATTGACCTACATGAAAAAAAAATAAAGTATCAATTTTGTAATCAAGATCATCTGTATCAAAAAAACGATCTTGTAATGTAGAAAATGAATCTACCCCTCCAGAGAACCCCGTTCCAATGTGCAACTTCTCATTCTTAGATGCATTCTTAAATCCCTCTACAATAATTGGTACCTTATGAAAAGAAGGAGCAAAATCCTTCACTATCGCCATCACATAATTGACAACATTATGATAAATTTTTTTTGAAACAACCCCTGAAATCTCAATAGGTTCATTATAATACATTGCAGGGTAAATTGCAGCCACCAAAAAGGCATCATAAACGTCATCTGTCAACCAATCAGCATACTTATCATCTACACTAAAATAGAGTTCTTTTGTTCTACTGAAGTTACATTCTACATCGCAAATGAGACAAACCGATTGACCATTTTCGAATTTATTCTTCCTTTCTAATCTAAGATTTGATAATTTCATCTCAACCTTTAAGTTTTATTTTTTTCTTTATAGTTTCTACAAAAAAAGTGGACTCATGTTTATTAAGTCCGATAAGATATATAATCAGCCCAGTAAATAAGAATATTATCATAGCTGAAAAAATAAAATTCCAAAACGGGGTAAAAAAACGAATATCGATAGTAGAAGAAAATAATAGACACAAAACAAATACAGCTACAGAACGAAAAAGAACCTGATTAAAGAAATCACTTATTTGAAAACCGTACTTTATATGAGACTGCCAAAGTAAAGCACAAATAACAAAAGCCTTAAATATTATATTGAGAATAAACACCCATTCCGGTGCAAATCCAATTCTAAGAAATAGAAAAGAGGCTAAAAGATTTACTAAATAAATAATCGTTAGGCAAATCTGATACAATCTAATATTACCTTCAGACAAGACCCCTGTCACAAGTGGACCAGCAAAACAATCCAATAGAGAATACAATAAGATAAGTATGATAAAAGATGATGTGTGCTTTGGCACTTCTACAAGCCATAATCCCACAACATAATCAATATTCGCCATCAAAGGAAAGAAAAAAAACAACAAAATAAAAAAAGCAAATTTTTCGCTACGAAGGATTAAACTATGCATATAACTAACTTCCCCACTTGAATATGATTTCGTTATCTGAGGATTAACAGCCATAAGGAAATTATTTACAAAGCCATATACAGCAGCATTAACCTGCATCGCTATGCCCTGAGCTGCATTCACAACAGGACCACAATATATATTTAATAATATACTTGAGCCTTGGTCTTTAAGAACAACTACTCCATTCCCGAAAAACGCCCATCCAATAAATCTTGACATATCTTTAAGTAAGACTTTATCTAATATAAACTGATAATGAGCCTCTTTAAAATGATACTTACTATAGTATCCATAAACAATACGCATAATTAGAGATACGGACATAAGCAACACTGACCATAATATCAATTTATCCCCTGGGAATAAGTATAATAAATAACATATTACTAATTTCAAAATAACCTCTAGGATGCTAATGTAAGCAAATGCTGACATTTTTTCATGGGCAATTATCAATGAATTATAAGGTACGCTGATGAGATTCACCATAAAGGTTATTATTGAACATTGAAGCACCCAATTTGCTGAATATAAACGATTTGTCGGTATATTCATTTTTGTATTCAAGAACCATACACCCACAACTTCAGCAACTACCATAACAATCAATGACATTACTATCTGGATATTCACAGATGTGCTGAATATTGTATTTAGCTTTTGTTTATTGCCTATACCTATCTCATAAGTTAAATAACGGCTAATTGCAACTGACAAAGATCCAGATATTATTGAAAACATAGCTACAACACCTCCTACAGCATTGTAAATGCCATAATCTTCTACGCCCAATGCTTGTAAAATTATTCGCGAAGTATAGAGTGAAACTGCAATGATAAAAAGCATCCGAACATAGAGCATTGCGGTATTCTTTGCAATTCGTTTATTGTTTTCAATAGTGGCAAACATTCTTATATAACTTCTTTTATATTTAATGAACAAATCATACGACTATAGTCATCTTAACTACATTATAGTTCATAAATGTATTGTTTTCAATCATTTACCTTCCCCATCAAGGTACTCCAGAAATTCTTTCCCATCAAATTCCAAACAATGACACTAATTACACTCAAAAATATAGATACCAAAACATAAATTTTCAAACTGATGCCGGATGAATTTAATGGAATCACAGCAGGCTCTACTACTGCAAATACGGGCTTTTCTTCCTGAACTTTCGCCCTTGCAACTTGTAGTTGATTGGCTACCTGACTGTAAACTTGATAGGCTAGACTCATGTCATTTTGTAATCGCTCTTGTTCAGCACGGACACTTTGAAGAATCAAATTATCGTGCGTATCCACGTATTCAGCATATTTCCTTTGGGCATCATAATATTCATCTTGGCGCTCTTTGAATAACATCTCTAAATAAATACAATCCTCTTTTGCTTTTGAGGTACGATAGCCAATGATGTATTCTTGCAATTTATGAACAACAGAATCAGCAACAACTGCAGCGATTCTAGGATCTTGCAAGGTAACTACTACATTAGTGATAGCTGTTTTCTTATCTACAGAAGCAATAATATTTTTCTTAAGAATCTTTATTTTCTTACTTGTCTTTTGGGTAAGTTCAATAGGACTATTGTTTGTTTTATCAATATACTCTTTATTCTCATCCTCAAATAAGGATTTTATGCCACTAATTACCAAACCGGGGATACCCATCACATAACTCCACCAAGCAGAAGATTGCTCCTCTAAATAATATTCCAAAGAAGTCTGTTCTACTTTTTTTGCGCTTGGAACATTCATATCAAGAAGTTCCAAAAGAAAAGGAGTAGAGGAAACAATATCTGATGAAAGAGAAGCGTTTAATGCATCAGTACCATCTCCAATTGTTGCGCCGCTTCCCAAAAATGAAGCTGCAAGTCCGGCAATCCCATTAGTGCCTTTGGAATTTCCCATTTCAGGTGACAAAGTCACTTTGACTGTATATTGTTTAGGAATACTAAATGCTACTATAATCCCCATAATCAATCCTATTCCGGCAGCTTTATATAATGTCTTGCGGATGCTTATTATCTTACGCAGAATATCCATCAAATCGATTTCCATCTCATCATTTAATAATTTATCCTGTTCTGAAGAGATATTTCTATTTAGTTGTTTTTCTGACATAAAAGTAAATTCTATTATTTCTTTATAAGATTAGCAATAGAAGCAATCATCATACCCAAAGAACTGAAGGAAGTAGCATAACCTAAAATATTAGCTATGTTCCCTTTCTTCTTAGCCTTACTAGGCACAATAATCTCACATCCCGGTTCAATCTGTTTCTTACCACTACCCTTAACCTTCGTCACCTGACCATTCATGTAAACAATGAACTTCTTACTCTTCCTTGCATTATCAGAATAGCCACCGGCCTGATTCAGGTAATAATCCACATCCTTTCCCTTCATATAAGAAACCGTATTCGGAACCATGACAGCACCATTGATAGTCACAGTATTATTATTCTTTGGTATGAAGACCACATCACCTTCACGTAAGACAAGGTCGGCACTACCCTTAGGATTAGTCAAAGCCTTCTCCAGATCAATGCCTACCGTAAAGGTATCCTCAACACCAATACCCAAAGAGTCAATCATGGCTTCACCCAATTGCCTGCTCATCAGGCGAATCACATCACCCATACGTTTCTTCTCACCCGCACTTGCCACACGGGTCAATTTCGCACCACGGAGATAGGCAAGACTGGTAGGACCACCCGCTTTATTCACCAGATCGGAAAGACGTTCCTCACGGTTGGTCATGGCATAATTTCCTCCAAACAATATTTCACCATCAATGACTACATTCTGTTGCGCCTGATAACCGGGACTGCGACGGACATAAACTTCGTCATAAGGCTGAAGGATAAAACCGGGCTGACCATCTATTACAAAACCATCCTTTAAAGAGAAGGTATACATCTGACCGATAGTATCATTATCCGCGGTACTACGGGGATTCTTGATTCGTCTCGACACATCAATGCGGACAGTAGAGGCGGCTTCTTTCAAGCCACCGGCCTGGATGATCAGATCCTCAAGTGTCATGTTATCAGCGTAGGGATAGGAATCAGGGTGCGCGACTTCACCGTGAACTGTGACATTGCCACGATCTTCCAGATCGTGAATGCTCGGAATGTAAAGGATGTCATTCTTCATCAGGGCGAGGTTCGGGGAAGTACCGTCCATGATAGACCTGATGTCTATCTGAACAACTTCACTGGTCAGGTCCTCACGCTGGCGATAAAGGACGGCACGATTCAGGAAAGCGTCACCGGTCAGACCCTGGGCTTCATTGACAAGTTCGCGGATCGTGTTCAGTTTACCGCTGAGCTGGTAGATGCCGGGACGATAGACAGCGCCACGGATTTCCAGTTTGTTTGTGAAGCGGTTAAGGATGGCTTCGGCTGTTACAACGTCACCGTTACGCATTGTGTAGATGCTGTAGTCCATATCCTTGACTGTGTTGACTTCGTATTCCTCACCATTCTGACGGACAACACGTAATGAACGGGTGTAGGCGTCAGCTTCAAAGCCGCCGGCATATTTGATTAAAGTGGCAAGGTTCTCGTCTTTCTTCATTTCGAAACGCATAGGACGTTTTACCTTGCCGCTGATCTTTACCAAGACATCGTAGGCGGGGACGATAACCACGTCACCTTCCTGAAGGCGGATGTCATCCTGTGTGTTGCCTTTCATGATAAATTCGTAAACATCGATGGTGGCGATATTCTTTCCGTTGCGTACCAACTGAACGTTTCGGAGGCTGCCGATATCACTCACGCCGCCTGCACGGTAAAGCGCATGGAAGACGGTAGAGAAGGAAGAAAGGGCGTAGGTACCCGGCTGCACGACCTCTCCCATCACATTGATCTGGATAGTACGGATATTACCTAAAGTCAGACGGATGTCGGAAGTAGGGTCGGTAGTATTGTTCAGGCCGTTATAGATCTTATTCAGGGCGCCCTTCAGATAGTCGTTGGCGGCGGAGACTGTCATACCGCTAAGGTTGACAGGCCCGATCTTCTGAATATTGATGGTGCCTTCAGGAGAGATCTGCTGGCGGATCGTATTCTGGCTAGCACCCCAGATATCGATGATGACTTCATCACCGGGACCCAGACGGTAATTGGCAGGAGTGGCAAGGTTGACACTAGGCTCGAACGTCAGGTTGCGGGTATTGAAGATGTTGCGCCCGAAAACCTGATCCTCACGGGCCAAATCTTCCGTAGTCGGATGATCCTCCAGCATGTCGGAAGTATTCTCCTTAGTCTCTTCACGAAGGCGGGACTCGTTGATATCCGTACCCGTGGATTGGGAGGTGTTTACATTGTTCTGCTGCTCATAGAGCTGCTTCACACGCATAGCCTGTTCCTTGGTCACACCTTTACGCGCAAGCTCGGAAGCAAGCTGTTTCTGTTCCTTGCCTTGCCGGATGCCGTCCTTTACATATTCCAGTACCTGTGAGTCACTCATGGACTGGGCCATAAGCGAGCCACTTCCCAGCATAGAACAAAAAAGTAGAATGCTAAAAAGTCGTTGTATTTTCATTGACAAATAAAAAAGTTAGTTGGTTTCACACAGTTCCTGCATACCATGACAGACCGCAGACAACTGTTGTTTAAGAAGAGAAGGGGGAAGAACATCAAGGAGGGTCAGAGAACGCTGCAAGACAGACCGTTTTCTATCCTCGTCTTCCGGATTGGCGTACATCGACACATTATATCCCTGAAGGATGGCCAAACACAGGGTAGCATCCTGCTCCGGTGTCTTCCCCCGTTGTGAATATAAATCGTTTATCTGTTTGTGGATGGATCGTTGTAAGGCGGAAAGGTCATCCAGATACACGCAGCCTGCACTCCCCCCACCAGGAAGCAGCATGCGTACCAAATTTAATAAACCCTCTATGTTTTCCTGTAAAATAACAGCATCCATATCCCTCGCCTTAAACAGCCGCCATAATAGGCTCTACATAACCGACAGGCATATCCACACAGGCACATCCCAGCATATTCAGGCGAACGGCGATCTTACTCTTGCCATCCACATGAACCAGTTCGCCAACAAGACCCGTCAGGGGGCCTTTAATCACGCGGACCTTTTCGCCACGGGCCAAAGGGGCACTGTTCATGCTGATCGATTCTTCAGAATAATCAAGCATGAAACGGAAACGGGCCATCTGCTCGTCAGGAATTACGGCAGGACTACTCTCGCCGCGCATCACCATGTAACGGCTCACAGTAGAAAAACTCAGGACTTCCATGCGTTCCCTAGGGTCAACGTGTACGAAGACCATCATAGGAAGCAAGACGGAGGTGACCAGCTTGCGACGGTCGCTCCATTGGTGGAATTCCTGTTGAACGGGAACGAAATTCTCGATACCCATCTTGTCCAGATGCTCGGAA
>CAUHML010000128.1 GCA_959606905.1 uncultured Bacteroides sp.
GAATGTAGAATATGTGAGTGCAACTTATGAGTTGCTGGATGATGAAATAGCAACTACCATGCCGGGAACCTTACGCGTAGCCGGTGATTTTTTGGTGTGGGAGGACCCTTTTGCGCGCGACTATTTTGTACATGTGCACGAAAAAGAGACCGGTCGTAAAGTGGGAGTGATGGGAAAGGTAGGAGAAGGTCCGCGTGAATTTATCACAGGAGGTATAAATGGCTCATGTATCGACAATTGTTTTTTTGCCGTGGATGCTAATGGAAAGACGCGTGGCTTCTTGTCTCTTGATAGCTTGTCGCAAAGTAAAGATGCGTTTATTCCTATGACGGAAGAGGAACGGTTATCGCGTCCTGCCATGGCTGAATATGCCAAGAATGTGTATATTGGAGTTGCGGATGCTGGTGCGGAACATTGTTTTGAAACTCTATTGCATGGTCAGGCTTCTTCATTTGGCAATTATCCCATTCCGCAGGTGAAACAATATTTAGGGGGAGAGAGAGGATATAATGCATCTCGTGGAGTATTTGTCTGTTCTTGTTATGATTTCCCTTATTTGGCATTGTATCAGCAGGGTGAGGATGAATTTTCATTTGTATGGGAATGGCGAACGGATGGTGACGAATACGAGATTCGGAACAATGAGGTGATTTTTGACCGCAGGGTAAAAGGTGTCCGGGGACTCTGCATGAGTAAGGATTTTATTATTACATTGCAACGAGACCGTAGAAAAGATGATACGGATGAATCTACAGTGGGAAGGGATGCAAGCAAATGTCCTCGTACAGTTTTCTTGTATGATTATGATGGAAATTTAGTGAAGATTGTTGATTTGGGTATTCCCGTAATGCGTATAGCATCTGAAGAACAGAGTAATACGTTGTATGCCATAGGGGTGAATCCGGATTTTGTCTTGGTGAAATATGAATTATAAGATAGGGCATTTAATCGTTATTTGCGTTGCACTACTTCTTTGTGTGGCTTGTGGGGAACAGCGTAATGCTGTGGCTGTCATCTATAAAGAACATTTTCCTATAGATACAATGCTTCCTATTAAGACATATCCGGCAGAAGAATTGGTACGTCCCGCTCGGATGAATAGAATCAACAATCGGGTGATTGCTTTTGGGGGATATGAAGAAGTAGGAATCTATGATTACCCCGATTTAAAATTCATAAAGAAAATGGTGCTTCCCGGTCGTTTTTCTGTTTCTCAAGGAAAAGATTGTTTGTATCTTGAATCGGGAGGAGAAGTGGATGCCTATACCTTGAAAAGTGATTCCTTGTGTAAAACATCTTCTTTTGTTATTGATAAAGTAAGTGAAAATATTGGGACGGTGCAAGAGTTGAATCCCGGGGTGTATATATATGCAGATAGGAGAAAACATCCGGGAGTGTCTGAATATCATGTGACAGATATTCAGACGGGAAGAGATGTCTCAGGGGGGAATTATCCGGAAAATGATATTCGTTTTAAGAATTTGGAAAGCTTTAAATCGGCTTATTATCATTATCTGATGATGAAACCGGATAGGAGTGCTTTTGTGGTTACTTACGCTTCTTTGAGACGTATCCGGATCTATGATCGGAATGAAAATTTGCGGCATGACGTCTTTCTGGAAGGTGGGCTGGGAAATTACAAGGTAGTTCCCGCTCGCCCTTCAGAGCAGTATTGGCATTTTAGTTGTCCGTTTGTAACGGATAGGTATATTTATTTGATAAATCCGAATCAGTTGGGTGCGGGGCCTTTGCTTCCGCATTGCAATTTGTTGGTTTTGGATTGGGAAGGGAATTTGGTCGCTAAATATCGTTTCAGTGTGCTTATCAATGATATATTTGTAGATGAAGAGAGAAAAATTCTTTGTGGAAGTTGCTCTGATTATGAAAGTACACGATTCTTCAAGATGGATTTATTAGATAATTGATTGAAGGTAGTTTATAAATGATAACTTATGAAGAATTTTATAATAATAATCTTAGGTTTTGTGGTATTTGCTTCATGTGGAAAATCCAATAAAGACAAATCTTTTTCTTTGTTACAGAAATGGATAGGAAAAGAATTGAGTTTGCCTGCTAGGTCGGTTTTTACGATTCAAGGAAAAGATACGGTAGAATATCCCATTCAAAACACATATAAAATATTGACTTATATTGATTCTACGGGTTGTACCAGTTGTAAATTGAAACTTGCTGAATGGGAAAAGTTTATCACCGTAGTCGATTCTATACGACCTCATACGGTACAGTTCCTTTTTTTCTTGTGTCCTAAAAATGGAATGGAGATATATCAAACTTTACGGGTGGAAAGGTTTAAACATCCGATTTGTATTGATGAAGGAGACAACTTGAATAAGTTGAATCATTTTCCTGCTGATATGGCATTTCAAACTTTTTTGTTGGATAATGATAATAGAGTTGTAGCTATGGGTAATCCTATCCATAATTTGAAAGTAAGAGAGCTCTATTTGAAGATTATACAAGGCAGAGAAGTAAAATCTGATGATGAAGACAATGATGTTCAAACAATTGTTGATGTGGATAAAGTTTCGACATCTATGGGGAATTTCGACTGGCAAAAAGAACAGAAGGTTACTTTTATCATGAAAAATGTAGGCGATAAACTGTTGGCAATAGAGGGGGTGGATACGTCTTGTGGCTGTATTTCTGTAGAGTACTCTAAAGAGCCGGTTCGTCCGGGAATGGATTTGAATTTGTCTATTATTTATAAGGCAGAACATCCTGAACATTTTAGTAAAACAGTAAGAATACATTGTAATTCGGAGTCATCTCCGATAATACTTACGGTTTCTGGTAATGCACAGTGAGTGTTTAAAAAAGTAAAAACGAAAATTAATAAGGTATGAGGAAATCTGTGTGGTTGTTTACATTATTGCTTCTTTGCTCTTGTGTGAACAACCATCGTTTGAGTAAAGCGCTTGAACTGGCTGGGAGTAATCGGGGCGAGTTAGAAAAGGTACTTATCCACTATAAAGATAGTGGGGAGAAATATAAAGCAGCTTGCTTTTTGATTGAGAATATGCCTAAATGTTACAGTTACAAAGGGTGGCTGATAGATACGTTGAGATATTGGAAAGCAACTACGGATTCTTTTGGTATCATTGATAGTAGTCAAGTAGCAAAATGGGAGAAATATCCGGCTTCGATGATGAATAAAGAGTATGATATTCATGTTATAACTGCTGATTATCTGATTCGTAATATAGATCAAGCCTTTGTGGTCTGGAAGAAAAGGCCTTGGAATAAAGATCTTTCCTTTGATGATTTCTGTGAATTGATTCTTCCTTATCGTATCGGTGATGAAACGCTTGAAGACTGGCGGAGTGTATACAGCGAGGAATTCTCGTTTTTATTGGACTCTGTTTATATAGGAACAGATGTAATGGAAGCCACGAAGGTTGTTATGGAGAACCTGAGGGAAAGGGGATTTCGGTTTAATAATGACTTTGATTCACCTCATATGGGTGCTCTTTTCCTATTGGAGCATCGGGCCGGAAAATGTGTGGACATGTGTGATTTTGGACTTTATGTTTTGCGCTCATTAGGAATTCCGGCCACAGCAGACGTGTATTTCTTTGAATCGGAATCCCGAATGGGCCATATCTGGGATGTAGTGAGAGATTCTTTGGGAAATTTTGTTAATATAAACTCTTTCCATGTGGCTAAATTTAAGTGGGACGTGGACGGAAGAAGGATAGGGAAGGTATTTCGCTATTGTTATGGTCTACAAAAAGAGAAACTGAAGTTTCTGAGTGTGAAAGATGAGATACCTCCCTTGTTCAGACATTGTTTTGTGAAGGATGTTTCTGAAGATTATTTTAAAGATGATTTGGTGTTGGATTTAAGTGATGTAGAAGACGACTATGTATATTTGGGAGTATTTCGTCCGCAAACGGCAGGAGAGGGAGTGGATATAGCTAAATTGAGGAAAGGAAAAGCGACTTTCAATAATATAGAGGCTAAAATGATATATATGCCTCTTGCTTATGAGAATTCAACCTATAAGCCCATAGGTTATCCCTTTTTCTTTGACGGTAAGGAGGCACATCCTTACATTCCTGATTTGTCTGTAAAGGATACTGTCGTTTTAAAAAGAAAAGCTGCTTTCTTTGACTGGATTAGATACTGTTTCAATATCATGGTAGGCAGTAAATTTGAGGTGTCAAATAGAAAAGATTTTTCAGGGAATGAACCATTTTATTGTATTTGCGATACCCCACATACCAACCGTACTTTTATACATTTGCCGGAACCGGTGAAAGGACGGTATGTTAGGTTCTCTACGCCAAAAGATATACGTATTGAATTGGCCGAGTTGTCTTTCAGTTATGATGGAGTGAAGGTGAATCCTCTGAAAATAGAAGGAGATGTTTCGGAAAATAAGTATCTTAAAATAGATAATATTATTGACGGTGACGTGCTTACTTACTATTTACCTAAAAAGGGAGGTGCTTCTATGGTGATTGATTTTGGTAAGGAGATATGTTTCAATGAATTGATGTATATGCCCAGAAATGATGATAATTTTGTCCGTATAGGCGATGTTTATGAGTTGTTTTATCATGGGGGAAAAGATGGATGGATTTCGTTGGGACAGAAAAAGGCTACCGATACTTTTTTGGTGTATGACAACATGCCTAGGGGCGCACTTTTTTATCTTCATGACATCACACGTGGCAAAGAGGAGCAAGTATTTCGGATTGAGAACGGAAAGCAGGTTTTCATATCAAATTTTGGGAAATGAGGTTTCGGAATAATTTATTCTTGCGTAAGTTGTTGGCTTGGGGCATTAATTTAGTCTATGGATTGTGTTTTGTGGCTTTTGGGGGACTGTTGGCTCAGTTGTTGCTTGCCATTTCCTTTAAGATTCCTTCTGATTCGATGGAACCTTCCTTGTTGGCAGGAGACTATATTCTGGTTGATAAGTGCTCAAAAGGAGCGAGGCTGTTCGATGTGTTTGCCGCATTGGAAAGGAAAGAGGTTAAGATTCATCGTATGCCCGGATGGAGGGAGTTCAAGAGGAATGATGTGCTTGTATTCAATTTTCCTTATCCGGGAAGTTGGGACAGCATTGCCTTTGATGTAATGTCATATTATGTAAAGCGTTGTATAGCAGTTCCGGGAGACACTTTGGAAATCAAGGACTGCCATTATAGGGTGAAAGGGCATGACGGATACTTGGGGAATACTGCTGCACAAGATAAATTGCAAAAATTACTTGACTCCGAGGAATTTGTGAATAGGGGAATAGTGGTTGAAAGTTATCCTTTTGATAAAGAACTGGGCTGGAGCATTGCCGAATTTGGACCATTGTACATACCGGCTAAAGGAAGTGTAGTAGAGATGGATTCACTGAACCGGATGCTTTATAGAAATCTGATAGAATGGGAACAGAAGGAGAAACTGACGTTCAGGAGGGATACTGTATTATTGGGAGACAGTGTTATAAGCAGATACTGTTTCCGTGAGAATTATTATTTCGTATCCGGTGACAAGATGGAAAACTCGAAAGATTCACGCTATTGGGGACTGTTGCCTGAACCTTTTATTGTAGGCAGGGCTCTACGTATTTGGAAATCGAAGGATGATAGGTCAGGAAGTATAAAATGGGGACGGGTATGGAAGAAAATAGAATAAGGCAAACGGGAAATGCAGAATAAGGATTTTTACATAGGGAGATGGATTACGAAATGTTTGCTGATATGTTTCATGGTGGCATCGTGCAGCCGGTATCCAGCCAGAGTGGAAGAAATGCTTGCCTTGTCGGGTAGTAATCGTGCGGAATTGGAGAAAGTGCTGGAGCATTATGTAGACAGTGCGGAGAAGCGTGAGGCTGCTGAATTTCTGATAGCAAATATGGTAGGTATTTATGTCGTGGATTCTGCTGTGCAAGAACGGCTTGCTCCTTTCTATGAACAATGCGACACCTTGCGGGAGCTTTACAAGGACAAGCAGCGGATGCGTTGGGTGAATGGGGTGGATAGTTTGTGGAGTGCTTTTCGGGATGGAAGGAATGTCGACATCAGTACTGTACCTCTTTTGCAGGTGGTGACGGCACGCCAGATGATAGCCGAGATTGACCTTGCCTTTCGTGTTTGGAAAGAGAATGTATATTCACGGGATTGCCCTTTCGAGGAGTTTTGTGAGTACATACTTCCTTTCTATCGAGGCAGTTTTGTGCTGGACGGATCGCGTGCTGATTTTGCAAATGAGTATAAAGGATTCTTTTCCCGCAATAACAGTACATTCAATGCCGATGTGGACTCGTTGATGCGTCTGCAAGCAAAGATCGCTTTTTCTTCTTTTAATGGGGCGAATGTGCCGGCTGTCAGTTGTGGAGCGCTGCAAAAAATGGGTGGTGGGACATGTGTCGAAAAAGGGGTATTCAACTCTTTGTTGTTTTCTGCTTTAGGTATGCCTATAACAGTCGATTTTGTACCATTGTGGGGAAATAGGGCGGGCGAGCATTCGTGGAATGTGCTGGTGATGAATGGGAAACATTATGCTTTTGATCCCTTTGTGACACATCGGAATTGGTTCCACAATCGGCTTTACGCTAATCTGGGGCTACATGCGATGTTTGGGTTGGGAGAATTTCGCTGTCCAAAAGTGTATAGGAAGACTTATGCCACACATGTAGAGGCTACCTTGCTGGACAAAGGGGTTGCGATGGAGGATATCCCTTCGTTGTTTAGGAATTTCAAGATGATAGATGTTTCGGCACAATACTTTGAAGGGACTGACGTAGAGGTGGAGCTGACAGAGGGCACACCGGAAGATGCTGAATATGCCTATCTGTGTGTATCTGATTCTAAAGGATGGGCTCCGGTACAATTTGGAAAAATAGAGGGTAGAAAAGCTGTGTTCAGGGATATGGGGCGGAACATAGTGTACTTACCTGCTTATTATAGGAAAGGATGTATACTGCCTGCCGCTCCACCTTTGTGGTTGAAGGCGGATGGGGAGACGGTATTGCTGGATGGCAAGACTCCGGGAGAAGACACATTGGCAGTAAGGAATATGATGTTGACACCTTATTGGAATAGCAGGTACGCCAAATGTCTGAGAGATGCAAGTATCACGGTACAGGCTGAGGACGGAAAAGAAGACACGTTGTGTAATTTTGACAGAGAACTTCCGGCAAGGCGTATGGTATACGATATATGTCATGATTCCGGGGTGCGTTTTCTCAAGATGCATCTGCCGACGGATAGCATGGCATTGGGAGAACTCGCTTTTTATACCCGGGAGGGACGGGTGAAGAATCCGCGTATTTCGTCTGCTCTGGAGCCTTTGTCGGAAACCAGGATGGAAACTGTGTTCGATAGGTTTACTGCCACTTGTTTTCGGGCAAAAGTAAAGGAGAAAGTTCTGGAGATAGACTTGGGAGAAACATGCCGGTTGACGTCGGTGGTGATAGTCCCTTATGTGACGTCGCAGATAACTGACGACAGTGTATATGGGCTGTATATATGGAAAGAAAGCGGTTGGCAACTGTTGGAAGAACGGGAAGGGGATAAGTGTGGCGTTTTATTCTTTGAAAATGTGCCGGGAAATGGGTTGTTCAGGTTGGACAGACACATGGGAAATGGTAAGGAATATACTGGCCGGATTTTTGTTTATAAAGATGGAGAAATGTTGTTGATGTAAAAAGAAAATGGAGACGAACGATAGACAGAAAAGTTGGTTGAAAGTGTGGGGAGGCAGATTGTTGAATATGATCTTCTTCTTTTGTATGTTGTTTGTGGTATATTTGGTATCAGGAGTCTTTATAGTTACTTCCTTCAAGATTCCTTCCGATTCGATGGAACCGTCTTTGCAGACGGGTGATTGTATATTGGTAGATAAATGTTCAAAAGGAGCGAGGCTGTTCGATGTGTTTGCCGCATTGGAAAAGAAGGAGGTGAAAATTCACCGTATGCCTGGGTGGAGGAAATTCAAGAGGAATGATGTGCTTGTATTCAATTTCCCTTATCCGGGAAGATGGGACAGCATTGCCTTTGATGTAATGTCATATTATGTAAAGCGTTGTATAGCAGTTCCGGGAGACACTTTGGAAATCAAGGACTGCCATTATAGGGTGAAAGGGCATGACGGATACTTGGGGAATACTGCTGCACAAGATAAATTGCAAAAATTACTTGACTCCGAGGAATTTGTGAATAGGGGAATAGTGGTTGAAAGTTATCCTTTTGATAAAGAACTGGGCTGGAGCATTGCCGAATTTGGACCATTGTACATACCGGCTAAAGGAAGTGTAGTAGAGATGGATTCACTGAACCGGATGCTTTATAGAAATCTGATAGAATGGGAACAGAAGGAGAAACTGACGTTCAGGAGGGATACTGTATTATTGGGAGACAGTGTTATAAGCAGATACTGTTTCCGTGAGAATTATTATTTCGTATCCGGTGACAAGATGGAGAACTCGAAAGACTCACGCTATTGGGGATTGTTGCCTGAACCTTTTATTGTAGGCAGGGCTCTACGCATTTGGAAATCGAAGGATGATAGGTCAGGAAGTATAAAATGGGAACGGGTATGGAAGGAAATAGATTGAGTGAAGTTAGGCAGATAACTGTATGGGTGATGCTTTGGATGGTCTCTATGACCTTATTTTCATTGGTTGGCTTTGATGCCTCCGGTCTCCTTCCGGGAGAAACAGTCGGGCAATGGGTGCACTTTGACAAGACTTCTCTTTGGGGGACAGGATGTATTCTGCTGGTATTTTTCTTTATGACTCGCAATCGTTTGATAACGTTGGATTCTGTGATTTCCTGGACATTGGTTGTTTGGGCTGGCATTGAGGCTGTTTGGGGATTGAGGCAGCTTTATGGTTATGCTGTGTCCAACCATTCCTTGTATGTATTGACAGGTTCTTTCTTCAATCCGGGGCCTTATTCCGGCTATTTGGCCATGATACTTCCGGTCTGTCTGTATCAATGGCTGACCAAGAGGGGGGAGATTCTCTGCTCTGACCGGAATGATGGAAGAAGATGGAAAAAGGTGATGGATAAGGCTGGAACTATGGTCGCTGGTGGTGTGATGCTGCTTATCCTTTGTGTGCTTCCGGCAGGAATGAGCCGTTCGGCATGGTTGGCGGCAGGAGTTTC
>CAUHML010000129.1 GCA_959606905.1 uncultured Bacteroides sp.
GCCGGATAATGATAAAGTTCTCCGAATAAGCCATACGAGTCGGCAGAATAGGAAACAATCGTCGAGCCATCGGCAGACGCATTTTTTCCGACAATCAGGTTGGTGCAGGCGAAGGTGTTCGCCACAGCCGCCATCAATACGGCGGCACAAAGAATAATTCTTCTCTTCATAATAAATATATGATTCACTTTTAATAATTTACCAAATAAAGCTTTCACGGGCCACTGTTTCATTCCCACAATAGTCGGTCACTGTAAATTCAACAGTATGCTTGCCTCCCTTCTTTACGCGTTTGGGGTCCAACGTACATTCCCAGTATGATTTCACAATATTGGGACGTCCGAAAAGCGCATACTTTCCGTCAATCGTTCCACGATAGGAAGCAATTCCCGCGCCCTGATCTTTCAAACGATAGACAATTTTTCCGTTTCTTCCCCACTGATTCTTGTTGACAGGGATAATCTCCGGCGGGATGGTATCGATGGCAACAGTGTAAGTTCCCAACTCCCGGATAGATGCTTTCATGTATCCGTCTTCATACTTTCCGCCTACGCTGTACTTTCCTCCTTTGGGAGTTATGCGGGCCACATAATATTTCGTCGTATCGGCAATTGGTTTTCTACGCAACCCGATACACAGTTCACAAGCTGCATGCAGCGGAACCGCCTTATCATTCAGCTGATAAGTAAAAGCAACGGCACCACTATCCGCCTTCACCTGATAATTGAGGGGAACATCATCATACAACATTCCTTTCGGAACAACCAGGTTCAATCCCGGTTCTTGCAGATAATTAGTCTTATTCCAGGTAAAATAATATTTCTCCCGATGATTCAACGGTTCAATCGGCTGTTTCCGACCCCGTACGGTGAAACTATATTTGGAAGTGTTTCCGAAAGCATCTTTTAATGTATATAAGAACTGATAGTCCCGTTCCTCATCAATTGTCACCAAGCCACGGTTATCATTCGATGCTTTTAGCAGACGCAAAGTGTTGCCCGGATCAATGAAAGATTTCATATATTGCCCGTAAGTCCAGGAATTAATCATCCGGTTCTCTTCCTGCGAGAAACGATCTACGGTGCTACGAAATATTTCATTTCCATCTACCGTAAGCACAACTGAATAAACTCCATAATGGTTATTCACTCCATCCATGTAATCGTATGCTTTGATCCCCACACCTATCACTCCCCATGCTTCCACCGGACGCTCACTATTGGGAAGGATGGTTTTATTCTCTTGCTTTCCATCCACTACTCCTTTACCCAGTTGCGGAAAAAATAGAATGCCATCCGCTTTCGGAGCACGCGTATCTTTTATTTTCGATTGAAAGAAAGGCATAGGGTCAATATAATCTCCCGATTCCGTTTCAAATACATCCAGGTGAAGATGCGGACCGAACGAATATCCGGTATTTCCGCTCCATGCGATCTGCTGACCTCCTTTCACCGGATATTCTCCCGGTTCGGGAACAATCTCTACTTCCCAGCTTTCTTCTTCATATTGAAGTTTCTCCACCCTTTCGGCAATGGGAGAAACAAAACCACTCAAATGGCGGTTGATCGTTGAATAGCCATTGTGATAACAGACATCAAGTACATATCCCGAACCATTCGTGACGCGAATACGCGAAATATAGCCATCAGCGAGAGCACGAACGGGTTTACCGATAACTCCGCCTGTCTTAAAATCCAGTCCGCCGTGGAAGTGATTGGAGCGGATTTCTCCAAAGTTCCCACTCAATGTAAGAGGAAAGTCAAAAGGAGGTACAAAGGTTACTTGCTTCTTCTCTTGTCCATACCCTCCGATGCAGCAAGCCAGCATCAAAGCAGTGATATATCGTCTCATCATTCCGTTCACTTTTTTACTCCCGCAAATGTACACTATTCCCACTAAACTATGAAATATCCGAGGAGAATGATGACCGTAGATACTAGTTAATATTTCTTTTTAATGTTATATTCATTGCAAATTAGTAGTCATTATGTTATTTATATTAGTACTTTTGTAGCCGTTTTTTAATTATAATTAAAAGTTAGAAACTCAATGAGAATGTATGTAAAAGTAATGGCAGCGGTCATTGCATGTATATTGCTGAGTGGAGAAGCGCTCTCGGCATTTGCAACTACCCCCGCTACAGAAAATCTGAGTTGGTTTAAAAAGAAAAAGAAAAAACCAGAAGAGAAAGAAGAGAAGAGTAAAAGCGACTACGAGAAATTAGTGGAAGACAGTAAAACGACCAAAGGGATGTTTGCTGTACATCAAAAGAAGAATGATTATTATTTTGAAATTCCCACCTCACTTTTGGGACGTGACTTATTAGTTGTCAATAAGCTGCAACGAGTTCCTACCGAACTTAATGATGCGGGTGTAAACCGCGGAGTAAACTATGAAAACCAGATGGTTTGCATGGAATGGGACAAAGCGACGGGCAAACTAATGTTACGCCAACAACGTCCATTACCTCTGGCCCCCCAAACGGATGCTATCTTCCGTTCGGTAAAGGATAATTTTATCTCTCCGCTGATTGCCGCATTCAAGATCGAAGCAGTCAATGCAGATTCTACGGCATTAGTAATCAAGGTGAATGATATTTATGATGGTACGGAAACCAGTATCAATAACGTATTTACCAATATTAATCTGGGTACTTCGGCTATCAAGAATTTATCACGTATTCTATCCATCAAATCCTTTTCAAACAATGTCGTGGCAACTTCCGAGTTGACTACCCGGGTAACGGAAGGTACTACTACTGTTTATGTAACGGTGGAAGTTAGTTCTTCTATTCTCTTATTGCCCGAGAAGCCGATGATGGGACGATTCGACAATCAGAAGGTCGGTTATTTCACGAATCCGTTATTAAGTTTTAGTGATGCGCAGCAGCGTACGGATAAGACACAGTATATCACCCGCTGGCGTATGGAACCCAAACCGGAAGATCGGGAGGCTTATCTGAAAGGTCAGATGGTGGAACCTGCCAAACCGATTGTCTTCTACATTGATAATTCAACGCCTTACCAATGGCGTACGTACATTAAGAAAGGTATTGAGGACTGGCAGATTGCTTTTGAAAAGGCTGGTTTCAAGAATGCGATTATCGCCAAGGAAATCACGGACAGTATGCATGTAGATATGGACGATGTCAACTACTCCGTACTGACTTATGCAGCTTCAGAAAAGAAAAATGCAATGGGACCTTCTCTGTTAGATCCACGTTCCGGAGAAATTCTGGAAGCTGATATTATGTGGTGGCACAATGTGCTTTCTATGGTACGTGAATGGATTACTGTCCAGACCGGAACAGTGTGTCCGGAAGCACGTAATGTACAATTGCCTGATGCTTTGATGGGAGATGCCATTCGATTCGTCGCCTGTCATGAGGTAGGCCACTCTCTGGGACTCCGCCACAATATGATGGGTTCATGGGCTTTCCCGACAGATTCATTACGTTCCGAAGCATTCACTTCCAGAATGAACTCTACCGCTTCATCTATCATGGATTATGCACGATTCAATTATATCGCACAGCCTGGAGATGGCGTGAAAGTTCTTTCTCCGCATATCGGTCCATACGATATGTTTGCTATCGAATATGGATATCGTTGGTACGGAAAGAGTACTCCGGAAGAAGAAAAGGATATTTTATTCGATTTCTTGAGCAAACATACTGATCGGCTTTATAAATATAGTGAAGCACAGGATGTCCGCGATGCGGTAGATCCACGTGCACAGAACGAAGATTTAGGTGATGATCCGGTTCGCTCTTCTTTACTTGGCATTGAGAATCTGAAACGTATCGTTCCACAAATTCTTCAATGGACTACTACCGGTGAGAAGGGACAAACTTATGAAGAAGCATCTCGCCTCTACTACGCTGTAATCAACCAATGGAACAACTATTTATATCATGTCCTTGCCAACATTGGTGGCATCTACATTGAAAATACAATTGTAGGAGACGGCGTTAAAACTTATACATTCGTAGAGAAAGAGAAACAACAAGCTTCACTGAAATTTCTGATGGATGAAGTTTTGACATACCCTAAATGGCTGTTTGACACGGAAGTGGGGCAATATACTTATCTACTTCGCAATACTCCCATCGGAAAACAGGAAAATGCTCCTACACAAATCTTAAAGAACGCCCAAGCCTATATCCTTTGGGATTTACTTGGCAATACTCGTTTGATGCGTATGATAGAGAATGAATCTGTCAACGGAAAGAAAGCCTTTACAGTAGTGGAACTTATGGACGGACTTCATAAGAATATTTTCGGTGTTACCGAACGCGGTGGTATCCCTAATGTTATGGAACGTTCTTTGCAGAAAAACTTCCTCGATGCATTACTTACAGCCGCTGCAGAACCGGAAGCCGTTAAAATCAACAAGAAGATTGCAAACGAGCATTTCTTGCTTGACCACGCTACTCCTTTCTGTAGCTGTTACGCTGCCGAACAACGTGCACTTCGTCAGGAAGACCGGATGGGTGCTCCACGTGTGCTCAATTTCTATGGCAGTCAGCTCAACCGTATTTCAGATGCTATCTCTGTGAAACGCGGTGAATTATTACGTATCAAGAAGTTGTTGCAGAACCGTCTCGGAACTTCCGATACTGCTGCACGCTATCATTATGAGGACATGATTCTACGTATTAATACTGCTTTAGGAATCAAATAAAACCACTTATTACTTTAACTATCTACATTAATGAGAAAAAAATACTTGTGCATTCTTATATGCCTCTTTGCAAATGCGCTGGCCTTTGCCAGCGCTGCTAATCGTACAATCACCGGAGTCGTTATATCCGGTGAAGATAATGAACCTCTGATCGGTGCTTCCGTATATGTTAACGCAGATGACTTGAAAAAGGCCGGAGCATCACAGACTTCTCTAGGTACTATCACTGATATGGATGGTAAATTCTCCATTTCCATTCCGGAAAAGGTGACTAGGTTACATTGTAGTTATATAGGATTTGAAGAACAAGACATCGTTTTGCAAGCAGGAAAAGATACTTATCGTATTGTACTTCAAGCTTCATCACACACATTAGGAGACGTAGTAGTAACTGGTTATCAAGAACTGGAACGTCGTAAACTGACTGCTGCCATTGCCAAAGTAGATGTTACAGATGGAATGGTAGGTGCTGCAAAAAGTATCGATCAGGCGTTAGCAGGACAAATCGCCGGTGTAGCTGTTACGACAACTTCTGGTGCACCGGGAGCTCCAGCACGTATTCGTATTCGTGGTACGGCTTCATTAAATGGAACACAAGACCCATTATGGGTATTGGATGGAATACCTTTGGAGGGGACAGATATTCCAGAGATTAACAAAGATAACGATAATGACATTGTAAATATGTCACAATCTTCTATCGCAGGTTTGAGCCCAAACGACATTGAAAGCATTACGATATTAAAAGATGCAGCTGCTACTGCCATTTATGGCGCACGTGCTGCAAATGGTGTAATTGTGGTAACAACCAAAAGAGGAAAAACCGGAAAACCTGTTATTAACTTCAATACTAAATTGACTTATACTCCAAATCTCAATACTTCACGGCTCAACTTACTAAACTCGGAAGAGAAAGTCGATTTGGAACTTCAATTATTAAAAGAAGCACGGTTTGACATATTATGGGGATTAACAGATCCGATACCGGTATTTCCTGAAAAAGGAAAAGTTGCTGCTATCATGAAACAATATAACTTAATAGACATCTATAAAGAACAGGGGTGGAACGGACTGACACCTGAAGCCCAAAATGCTATAAACAAACTGAAAACAATCAATACGGACTGGAATGATATATTATTCAGAGATGCTTTCACGCAAGAATATAACTTTAGCATTTCCGGTGGTAGCGAAAAGGTTACTTATTACAACTCACTTGGTTATGTCAAAGAAAACGGAAATGTACCAGGTGTAAGCATGAGCCGTTTTAATCTGACCAGTAAAACGTCTTACCAAATCAACAAAATATTAAAAATTGGAATGTCTATTTTTGCCAACAGACGCAAGAATAACACATTTATGACTGATACTTACGGACTTATTAACCCTATATATTATTCACGTATCGCCAACCCTTACTTTGCTCCGTTTGACGAACAAGGAAACTACCTTTACGATTACGACGTAGTCAGAAGTAATGAAACAGATGAAAAGCAAGGCTTTAATATATTCGAAGAACGAGCAAACACCAATAAAGAATCTGTCACCACAGCCATCAATTCTATCTTTGATGTTCAGCTACGTTTTAACGATCAGTGGAAAGTTTATTCACAGATTGGTGTGCAATGGGATCAATTGTCGCAAGAAGAATATGCCGGGATAAATTCATATAATATTAGGAATATACGTGAAACCAATAAATATTGGAAAAATGGTGTACAAACCTATCTTATACCAGAAGGAGGCATGCTTAAAACAACTAATAGTACAACCTCACAACTCACATGGAAAATCCAAGGAGAATACAAAAACACATTTGGGGATATACATGATATACAAATAATGGCTGGTTCGGAAATTCGCAAAAACTGGGCAGACAACCAAGCCTCAACCGGATACGGATATGATCCCAAGAAACTAACATTCCAGAATCTCATATTTAAAGATGAAGCACAAGCCAATGATTGGAATCTAAAAACTAAATCGTACAAGGAAAACGCTTTTGCTTCTTTCTTTGCCAATGGTTCATATACTTTAATGAATCGTTATACATTGGGAGGAAGTGTGCGCATGGATGGTTCTGATTTATTCGGAGTAGATAAGAAATACCGTTTCTTACCAATCTATTCGGTAAGTGGTCTATGGCGTTTATCAAATGAGTCGTTCATTAGACAATACAAATGGGTTGATAATTTAGCTCTTCGCCTTTCTTATGGCTTACAAGGAAATATTGATAAGGGAACCTCTCCATTCCTAGTCGGAAAATATGATAATGTGAATATTTTACCAGGTTACAGTGAAGAAAATATTATTATCAATAGTGCTCCCAACAGTAAATTACGCTGGGAAAAAACAGCATCTTACAATCTAGGAATAGATTTTTCTGTACTCAATCAAGCCATCAATCTTAGTGTAGATTACTACTATAGAAAAGGAACAGACTTAATTGGTTCTAAAGCATTAGCTTTAGAAAATGGATTCACTAATATGTCTATAAACTGGGCTAGTATGGAAAATAAAGGTGTAGAAATAAACCTGCAGACACGTAATATCACCACTAAAAACTTCTCTTGGTACACTACTTTCAACTTCGCATATAATCAAAATAAAGTACTAAAAGTACTTACAGATAAAAGCCAAGTGACTCCTAGTCTGGAAGGATATCCCGTAGGTGCAATCTTTGCACTAAAAACAAAAGGTATAAATCCTGATACAGGACAAATCTATCTTGAGAATAAAGAGGGAAAAGCTGTCACTGTAGAAGAGTTATTCAGAATGACATCGAATGAAGATGGTCTTGGCACTTACCAAATAGGACCAAGTACTGAAGAACAAAGAGACTTTTACAGCTATGTTGGAACGTCAGATGCTCCCTACACGGGCGGTTTTCTAAATACGTTCAATTACCGAAATTGGGAACTGAATCTGAATTTTTCATATAATTTTGGAGCACACGTAAAAACAACTCCAAGTTATAATGTATCTGACTTAGACCCAGGGCGCAATATGAATAGAGACATACTGGATAGATGGACACCGGAAAATACAACAGGAAAGTTCCCTGCATTAGCAACGTACAATTACAATCCGGCCGACTACTACTTGTTCAGTACTCGAAATGACATTTACAGATCACTGGATATCTGGGTAAAAAAGCTAAGCTTTGTACGTCTACAAAATATACGTCTTGCTTACCGGGTTCCATCCGAATGGCTTCATAAACTAAGTATCGGCGGAGCAACTGTAGGATTAGAGGCTCGTAACCTATTCGTTATCAGCTCTAATTATGATAATTATATGGATCCGGAATCAATGGGCAACCTATACTCTACCCCAGTTCCCAAATCCATTACCTTCAATCTAAGTCTTAACTTTTAAAAAATATATTATGACAAAGAAAATATATTATATATTCACATTAATAGGAAGCCTGTTATTATCTTCCTGTGATAGTTATTTGGACATACAACCAGTAGGCCAAGTAATTCCCAATACGCTAGCTGAATACAGAGCTTTATTCACAACAGCTTACAATACAGCACTCAATGACAGAGGAATATGCGAAATCAGAACAGATATCGCAACCATATTACAGTCTGATGCCACTTCCAAAAATTCTTTAGGAGATGTTGAAAAATGGAATGATGTTAATCCGAATGCAAGTACGAGACAATTTGGATGGGCGGCCTATTATACCAATATCTATTATGCCAACGCAATCATCGATAAAAAAGATGAAATATCAGAAGGAAGCCAAGAAGATATTAATCAATTAGTTGGAGAAGCTTACCTCATGAGAGCATATATGCATTTCATATTGGTCAATCTTTATGGACAACCTTATACAGCTACCGGAGCATTAGAAACCAAAGCAGTTCCTCTAAAACTCAATACTGATTTAGAAGAAATACCATCAAGAAATACTGTAAAGGAAATATATACCTCTATTTTATCTGATATAGAAACAGCACGGAAACTGATTAATAAAAAAGAATGGGAAATTCAATATTCATACCGTTTTTCAACATTATCAGTAGATGCTATGGAATCACGGGTATATTTATACATGGGTGAATGGAGCAAATCTTATGAAGCTTCGGAACGTGTATTAGCCGGAAAATCGACATTGGTAAACCTAAATGATGAAGGAGGCAAACTTCCTAATGAATTTACATCTGTAGAAATGATCACTGCCTATGAAGTTTTTCCAAATAGCGATTATGCCGGATCACTCTTACTTTACCCTTCATTTTTACAAGAATATGAGGAAGGAAAAGATCTACGTCCAAACAAGTATTATCAAGCAAATAAAAATGGAAATTATACTTCCATCAAAAGTGGTGAATCTAAATTCAAATGTACTTTCCGCAC
>CAUHML010000130.1 GCA_959606905.1 uncultured Bacteroides sp.
TGAACAAACCTCTCTTTTCATCTGTTAGAATATCTCAAATTCAGATATAACCTAACCAGTATGAAAAAAAATAAGCGACTTTGTATACTATTGACTTTGTATTTTTCCATCGGTCAGATAGATGCACAGATACCATTAAGTTTCGAAGAATCACTGCATCTGTTGAATCAAGGAAATCAGAGTCTGAAAATAGCGGATAAGAGTATTGAGATTGCGAAGGCTGAACGTGATAAGTTGAATGCTTTTTGGTATCCCAGTCTTCAGTCTACAGGTGCGTTTGTACACATGTCGGAGAAGATCGAAGTTAAACAGCCTTTATCGCAGTTTACCGATCCGGCTAAAGACTTTGTACATTCCATTATTCCGGATGACCAGATCATTTCGTCTATACTGGATCAAATTGGGGCAAATACCCTTATATTTCCTTTGACTCCAAGAAATTTGACAACTGTTGATTTATCAGCCGAGTGGGTACTCTTTTCCGGTGGTAAGCGTTTTCATGCCACCAACATCGGAAGAACGATGGTTGATCTGGCACGGGAAAGTCGGGCACAGGTATCGGCCAATCAGCAAAGTTTATTGGTTGAAAGCTATTACGGGCTTCGACTGGCACAACAAATTGTGACGGTTCGTGAAGAAACCTACAACGGATTGAAGAAACATTATGAAAATGCCTTGAAGTTAGAGGCAGCAGGAATGATTGACAAAGCAGGAAGGCTTTTTGCCCAGGTAAATATGGATGAAGCCAAACGTGCATTGGAAGCTGCGCGAAAAGAAGAAACAGTAGTGCAAAGTGCCTTAAAGGTTTTGCTGAATAAAAAGGATGCAGATGCCAATATCATTCCTACCTCTCCCCTTTTTATGAATGATTCATTGCCACCTAAAATGCTATTTGATCTTTCAGTAAACAGTGGGAACTATACACTCAACCAATTACAGCTGCAGCAGCATATTGCCAAACAAGAAGTGCGGATTGCTCAAAGCGGCTATTTGCCGAATATAGCCCTTTTTGGAAAACAGACCTTGTATTCGCATGGTATTCAGAGTAATTTATTACCGCGTACCATGGTAGGCATTGGTTTTACATGGAACCTCTTTGACGGACTGGATCGTGAAAAAAGAGTGCGGCAATCAAAATTAACGGAACAAACTCTGGCTTTAGGCCAGATGAAGGCCCGTGATGATCTGGCTGTTGGGGTAGATAAGCTTTATACGCAGCTGGAAAAGGCACAGGATAATGTAAAAGCTTTAAATGCAACGATTGCTTTAAGTGAAGAATTGGTACGCATCCGAAAGAAATCATTTACAGAAGGGATGGCAACTTCTACCGAAGTTATTGATGCTGAAACCATGCTTGCCAGTGTAAAAGTGGCTCGCCTGGCAGCATATTATGAATATGATGTGGCACTAATGAATCTACTCTCGCTTTGTGGCACACCGGAACAATTTGCAAACTATCAACCTAAACCGTAACAAACAATGAAACCAACTAGTAAAACCCTATCATGGGCTTTTGTCATCATTCTTCTGGCTGTCGGTATTTTCACCGGCTTGGGAGTTATATTAATGCATAAACAGCCGCTGGTCTTGCAAGGACAAGCTGAAGCAACAGAAATCCGTATCAGTGGGAAACTTCCCGGCCGTATCGACACTTTCTTCGTTCAGGAGGGAGACTGGGTACACCAGGGAGATACTCTTGTCGTCATTAATAGCCCTGAAGTACATGCCAAGTATCAACAAGTGAATGCCTTGGAACAGGTGGCAGTACAACAGAACAAGAAAATAGATGCCGGAACCCGTCGTCAGATCGTGGCTACTGCACTGCAATTATGGAATAAAACGAAGAGCGATCTTACTCTCGCCCAGACAACTTACAACCGTATTCTTACTTTATATAAGGACAGTGTCATTACTTCTCAAAGAAAGGATGAAGTAGAAGCTATGTATAAAGCGGCTGTAGCAGCCGAACGTGCTGCCTATGAACAGTATCAGATGGCTGTAGATGGTGCACAAAAAGAAGATAAAGCGTCTGCTGCCAGCATGGTGGATGCTGCTCGAAGCACAGTGGATGAAGTCTCGGCTTTGCTGGTCGATGCTCGGTTGACCGCTCCGGAAAACGGTCAGATAGCAACAATCTTCCCTAAACGTGGAGAGTTGGTTGCACCGGGAACTCCCATTATGAATTTGGTGGTGGTGGATGATATACATGTTGTTCTTAACGTGCGGGAAGATCTGATGCCGCAATTTAAAATGGACGAAACATTTGTTGCGGATGTGCCCGCTATCGGTAAAAAAAATATTGAATTCAAAATCTATTATATTAGTCCGCTAGGCAGTTTTGCTACCTGGAAATCAACCAAGCAAACCGGAAGTTATGACTTACGTACCTTTGAGATTCATGCCCGTCCAACCCAAAAGGTGGATGACTTGCGTCCCGGCATGTCCGTGTTATTGACTTTAGATTAATCGACATCAAATAAACCAGAGAATGGATGAATCACAAACATATTCCCCTTTTCGTTCCGTACTGCTCAGAGAGTGGTGGCGAATGACTTCACGGCGCCTTTATTTTGGTGTCTGCATTGTCTTGCCATTGTTCACCCTTTTCTTTATGGCTACGATCTTTGGTAACGGACAGATGGAAAACATTCCTATTGGTATTGTCGATCAGGATAATACTGCTACTTCCCGGACGATAGTCAGGAATATTTCTGCCGTACCAACTTTTAAAGTGACAAAGCATTTTGTAAATGAAGCAGCTGCCCGT
Organism: uncultured Bacteroides sp.; assembly: GCA_959606905.1. The sequence continues at coordinate 2,768 of CAUHML010000130.1, forward strand.
GAATCTGTGCAAAAGAAAGAGATTTATGGATATCTTTCCATACCTCCCCAATTTGAACAGAATGCGATTACCGGAAAGAATGCAACACTCTCCTACTATTATCATTATGCATTAATGTCGGTAGGTGGTGAGTTGATGGCGGCATTCGAAACTTCCTTAGCTCCGGTGGCTCTTTCTCCTGTGGTGATGCAAGCGATGGCACTCGGAGTAGAACAGGATCAGATTACCACCTTTTTATTACCCGTACAAGCTAATAACCATCCGATATATAACCCTAGTCTGGATTATTCGGTATATTTAAGTCAGCCCTTTTTCTTTGTGCTGTTTCAGGTTTTGATTCTGTTGATTACCGTGTATGCGGTTGGCATTGAAATCAAGTTCCGCACAGCAGATGATTGGCTGGCGACTGCAAAAGGCAATATAGTGACAGCTGTTTTAGGTAAATTATTACCTTATACCATTATATATATACTGATAGGATGGTTGGCTAATTACGTCATGTTTGGTATTTTGCATATTCCTTTTCAGGGGAGTTGGTGGTTAATGAATATCATGACTGTGCTTTTCATCATTGCAACACAGGCTTTAGGGCTGTTTTTATTCTCGCTGTTTCCGGCAATATCGTTGGTTATAAGTGTAGTTTCTATGGTAGGTTCTCTGGGGGCTACTTTGTCCGGAGTAACCTTTCCGGTTCCCAATATGTATCCGTTGGTGAGGGATGCTTCCAATTTGTTCCCTGTCCGTCATTTTACGGAAATGATGCAAACCATGCTCTATGGAGGCGGTGGGTTTATCCATCTTTGGCCGTCGGCTGTGATACTCTGTATCTTCCCGTTGCTGGCCCTGTCGCTGCTTCCTCATTTAAAACGAGCTATAGAAAGTCATAAGTATGAAAACATTAAGTAAGTTACAACAGTTGTCATTCATCATTCGTCGTGAATTTCTAGCTATCAGTACCAGTTATGCGGTTTTACTGGTGTTGATGGGAGGAATCTTCGTTTACGGGTTGCTCTACAATTATATGTATGCACCGAATATTGTAACCGATGTACCTGTTGCCGTAGTCGACAATTCGCACAGTGAATTGAGCCGTGATTTTATCCGTTGGCTGGATGCTACTCCCCAAGCAGAGATTTTTAGTCAGGCTATGGACTATCACGAAGCAAAAGAATGGATGAAAGAAGGCAAAGTACAGGGAATACTCTACCTGCCTCATGATTTTGAGGAACGGGTGTTCCGGGGAGATGAAGCCGTATTTTCCCTTTATGCAACTACTGATGCCTTCTTGTATTTCGAAGCTTTGCAAGGTGCTTCTTCACGTGTCATGCTGGCTATTAATGATAAATACCGGCCAGATGAAGCAGTGTTTCTTCCACCACAAGGATTGCTCGCCGTAGCTATGGCGAAACCGATCAATGTGGAAGGCACTGCACTCTACAATTATACCGAAGGATATGGTTCCTATCTTATTCCGGCAGTCATGATGATTATAATTTTCCAGACCTTGCTGATGGTTATTGGTATGGTGACCGGAGAAGAATACAGTAGTAAAGGAATCCGTGCATATACTCCTTTGGGGTATGGCTGGGGAGTTGCTATTCGTATAGTGGCAGGAAAAACGTCCGTATACTGTACTCTTTATGCCATCTTTGCCTTTTTTCTATTAGGCTTGCTCCCTCACTTTTTCAGCATCCCCAATATTGGAAACGGATTGTACATCGTACTATTATTGATTCCATATTTGATGGCAACTTCTTTCTTGGGATTGGCTGCATCCAGGTATTTTACGGATTCTGAAGCTCCCCTACTCATGATCGCCTTCTTCTCCGTAGGATTAATCTTTCTTTCCGGCGTTTCCTATCCAATGGAACTAATGCCCTGGTATTGGAAAGTAGTCCATTACATTTTCCCAGCTGCACCAGGCACACTCGCTTTTGTGAAACTGAATTCTATGGGAGCCAGTATGGCTGATATCAGACCGGAATATATAACTCTCTGGATACAGGCACTTATTTATTTTACAATAAGTATATGGGTCTATAAGAAGAAACTGGAATCAAATCTGATTAGTTAAATTAACAAAAACAAAACATGCGCTAATTATAACATATAGCAAAAGAACACTTTCAGATAAATCAACTTCGCAAAGTAAATAATCAACTTTGGAAATAAAAATGTTTCTAAATAGATGTTTTCTTGTAGAATCTCTCCTATTTCTTTGCATTTGTCATTGTTTTTGTCTAGTTTCGTTAACTGTTATGTTTATATGATCGTTAGAAGTAGTTTAAAAAACAACTATTTATATGAAATACATTGTATATATTCTTCTCTTTTTTCCTGTTTGGGTTACAGCACAAACATACAAATATATAGGAATAGAAGATGGCTTGAGCAATCGCCGGATATTCAATATTCAGAAAGATGCTCAGGGCTATATGTGGTTTCTTACAAATGAAGGGATGGACCGATACAACGGTAAAGATATAAAACACTATAAATTAAATAAAGAAGGCACTATTTTGGATGCTCCCATACGTTTGGGATGGTTATATACAGAACCACATATCGGTATATGGGTGGTTGGCAAACAAGGACGAGTCTTTCAATACGAAGCCGACAGAGACGATTTCAAAATGGTATATAAATTACCGGATACCTCTGAAGCAATAAGTTGTGGTTATCTGGATCGCAATGATAATATCTGGATATGTCGTAAAGATACTGTATTGCTGTATAATATTAAAGATGCTCATATAGTTCGATTTCCCAATGTATTGCATAGTAGTATTACGGCAATAGAACAAGTAGATGAGCACCATTTCTTTATAGCAACGGAGACGGGCGTACGATATGTCAAACTGGAGAATGGTATTTTAGAGACCATGCCTGTTGAAACACTGGACTATTTTCATGCACAGGTGAGTGAACTGTATTTTCATCGGCAATTAAAAAGATTGTTCATTGGTTCATTTGAAAGAGGAGTTTTTGTGTACGATATGAATACACAGGAAATTATACGTCCGGACGCTGATCTTAGTGATGTAAACATAGCTCGTATCAGCCCATTGAATGAAACAGAGTTACTGATTGCAACGGAAGGAATGGGGGTGTATAAAGTTAACGTAAATACCTGTGAACTGGAAGATTACATTATTGCTAATTATCAGAGTTATAATGAAATGAATGGAAATAATATCAATGATGTTTTTGTAGATGAAGAAAAGCGGATATGGCTTGCTAATTATCCAACAGGAATTACAGTGATTGATAATCGCTATGAAAATTATCATTGGATGAAACATGCTATGGGTAATGCACAGTCATTAATCAATGATCAGGTACAAGCGGTTATCGAAGATCATGAAGGTGATCTGTGGTTTGGAACTAGTAATGGTATTAGTCTTTATAATTCAAAAACAGGTCAGTGGCATTCATTTCTAAGCTCTTTTAATCATCAACTAAAGGACAAGAATCATATATTTATTACTTTATGTGAAGTGGCTCCTGGCATTATATGGGCAGGAGGATATACTTCCGGCATTTATAAAATAAATAAAGAAACGCTATCAGTTGAATACTTCTCTCCTTACCTTCTTTCTCACGTCAATATGCGTCCGGATAAATATATTCGTGATATAGTTAAAGATTCAAGAGGACATATCTGGTCGGGAGGCTATTATAATCTAAAATGTTTTGATTTGGAGACTAACAGTGCACGTCTATATCCGGGACTGAATTCCATAACATCAATTGTTGAAAAAGACAAAGATAATATGTGGATCGGAACTGCTGCTGGCTTGTATTTATTGAATCGAAATACTGGTGAATATCAGTATATTGAAATGGAGATAGGAATCACTTATATTAATACGCTTTATCAGGCAGATAATGGGTTGTTATATATCGGGACAAATGGTATGGGAGTATTTATCTATAATCCTCAAGATAAGACTTTCGAACATTATTTTTCTGATAATTCTGCTTTAGTTTCAAATAGAATATTTACAATATTGCCGGAAGTAGATGGACGTATAATGATGAGTACAGAGAACGGAATAACCTGTTTTCATACTAAAGAAAAGATATTTCGTAATTGGACTAGAGGAGAAGGCTTGTTGCCTGCATACTTTAACGCAGCGGCAGGAACGGTGCGTAAAAATAAAAACTTTGTATTCGGTAGTACGGATGGAGCAATTGAACTTCCGATGAATGTGAAATTCCCGGATTATAAGTTCTCCAGATTGGTATTTAGCGACTTTCATCTGTCTTATCAACCTGTTTATCCGGGTGTCAAGGATTCTCCTTTACAGAAAAGTATCGATGAGACAGATGTATTAGAGCTGGCTTATGATGAGAATACGTTTTCATTTGAAGTTTCTACAATCAATTATGATTCTCCCGGAAATGCACTATATTCGTGGAAATTAGAAGGCTTTTATGAGAAATGGACTCAACCGGGAGCAAATAATTTGATTCGTTTTACCAATTTGCCTCCAGGTAGATATATTCTTCATGTACGTGCTATATCCAGAGAAGAACATGACATTGTTTTTCAGGAACGTGCTATGAAAATTATCATCACGCAACCTTTTTGGTCGAGTTGGTGGGCTATCTTGTGTTATATTCTGTTGGTAATAGGGGGATTTTATTTTGTTCTACGTGTGATAAATCTAAGAAAACAAAAGAATATATCTGATGAAAAAACGCAGTTCTTCATCAATACGGCCCATGATATACGTACTCCATTAACTTTAATAAAAGCACCTTTGGAGGAATTATTGGAAGAAGAGACGCTTACCGACAATGGAATAACTCGTACGAACATTGCATTGAGGAATGTGGAAGTTCTTTTACGACTGGTCAGCAATCTGATTAATTTTGAGCGAACGGATGTATATTCCTCTAAAATGAGTGTTTCCGAGTATGAGTTGAATACCTATATGAATGAAATATATAATTCATTCTCTTCTTATGCTGCCATTAGGCGTATTGAATATACATACGAGAGTACTTTCAGCTATATGAATGTATCGTTTGATAAGGAGAAGATGGATTCTATTTTGAAGAATATAATATCGAACTCGCTAAAATATACTCCGGAAAATGGAAAGGTCAGCATTTCCGTGTCCGATACGAATGATTCATGGAAAGTGATAATCAAGGATACAGGTATAGGTATTCCTGCCAGTGAACAAAGTAAGTTGTTCAAGCTTCATTTCCGTGCCAGCAATGCTATTAACTCTAAAGTGACGGGTAGTGGTATCGGATTAATGTTGGTAGGAAAACTGGTGAGCCTTCATGGAGGTAAAATTAGTGTAGATAGTGTCGAACATCAAGGTACGACAATCAAAATTGTTTTTCCGAAAAAGAATAAGAATTCTCAAAATATCAGTGACGAAGCACCTTCTAAATTTGAGGCGTTGGCTCCTGTACTGCCCGCTCCGAATGTACCAGCAAAGACAAACGCTACGATAGATAATCCAAATTTACGACGGATTCTTGTTGTAGAAGACAATGATGAGCTACGCTCCTATCTGGTCAGTTCATTATCTTCTATATATAATGTACAAGCTTGCGCTAACGGAAAGGAAGCGTTGATTATTATCAAAGAATATTGGCCGGAACTGGTTCTTTCTGATATCATGATGCCGGAGATGCGGGGAGATGAATTGTGTGTTGCTATCAAAAGTGATATTGAGATTTCACATATTCCTGTGTTGTTGCTTACTGCTTTGGGAGAAGAAAACAATATTCTGGATGGACTGTCGATTGGTGCGGACGAATATCTCATCAAACCTTTCAGCGTGAAAATATTACGGGCGAATATCGCTAATCTGTTGGCAAACCGGGAACTGTTGCGCATGAGATATGCCAATCTGGATATAGAAGCGAAATCAATGGTTCCATCTGCAAACGGTACTAACAGCCTCGATTGGAAGTTTATATCAAATGTAAAGAAAATCGTGGATGAGAATATAAACAACCCTGAATTTTCCGTTAATATGCTCTGTGAATCAAGTGGCATGAGCCGTACCAGTTTCTATTGTAAATTGAAAGCATTGACGGGACAGTCTCCGACAGAGTTTATTCGGGTGATGCGTTTGAAACGTGCTACCGAGTTATTGAAAGAGGGGGAATATGCCATTAATGAGATTTCAGACATGGTTGGATTCTCTGAAACTAAATATTTCCGGGAAGTATTCAAAAAATACTATAAGATGAGTCCGAGCAGGTATGCTAAAG
>CAUHML010000131.1 GCA_959606905.1 uncultured Bacteroides sp.
AAACCAAAGTTTAAAGATTTTCATTTGTGTTTCTGCGGATTTGCAGAATGCAAGCCATTACATAGCTATGGACCGGCCGCAAGACCCAATTATATTTTGCATTATGTAATGAAGGGCAAAGGTATCTATCAGGTAGGTGAAACGAAGTATCAGCTGAAAGAAGGACAGGCCTTTCTGATCGAGCCGGAAAGCCTTACCTTTTATCAGGCAGATAAAACGGACCCATGGTCTTACCTTTGGGTGGGATTTGGTGGTACGGAGGCACAGAGATTTGTCAGAGATCTCGGACTGAACAGTCGTCAGCTTACATGCGAGTGTGAATATGGAGAAGAACTGAAAGAAATTGTATTTGAAATGCTTCATCATACGCGTTCAACTGCAGAAAATCTTTACTATCTCCAGGGGAAGCTCTATCAGTTTTTCTCAGTACTGGCTCGTGGAATTGAAATTCAGCAATATTCGAATGATACAAAAGAAAGCATACATGTGCAGGAAGCAATTGCCTATATAAAGAATTACTATTCACAGAAAATCACAGTGGAAGATATAGCAAATTATTTGGCACTAAATCGAAGCTATTTATATACAATATTTATGAACAGTCTTGGAATCTCTCCGAAAGATTTTTTGACGGAATTTCGAATTTCCAGAGGAAAGGAGCAGCTCGCACTTACAAATCTGTCTGTGGAGGAAATTGCAGTTTCCTGCGGCTATCGTAATTCCCTTGCTTTCGGTAAAGTATTCAAGCAGAAAGTGGGAATAACGCCGACCCAATATCGTAATGACAACAGAAAGGATGCCCGAGAACGACTGATCCGTGCACAAAATGAACTGAAAGAATACAAGAAGCATAAAACAATTTATGTAGGAAACATCGAAAAAGAATAGGTAAAATGTTAAAAAAGCATCTGATACCTAACATTTGAGATATAAATCTTAACAAAAAGGTATAACGGATGCTTTTTTTGTACGCTATACTTGTATCAACAAACATAAGGAACAAGTGCACAGGTTTCTTCACTTAAACAACAAATAAACAAATGAGTGTTAAAGGAGGAGAATCATGGAAAATCAAAATGAGACTCAGAAAAATCCGCAATATAAATATGCGTCCACAAGAGAAAAATTATGTTTTGGAATTGGAGCAATCGGTAAAGATGCAATTTGCAATTTAGTAGGAGCATTTTTAATGCTTTATTTTACAGATACATTGTATCTGGCACCGGCATTTGTCGGCATACTGTTTTTTGTAGCAAGAATATGGGATGCGATCAATGACCCGATGATGGGAATGGTTGTTGACAATACACATACACGTTTTGGTAAATTCAGAATCTGGCTTGTAATCGGAACATTGGTAAATTCAGTTGTATTTGTTTTGTTATTCCACAGTTTTAACCTGTCAGGAACAGCATTGTACGTATATGTATCCGTTATGTACATCTTATATGGAATGACTTATACAATCATGGATGTTCCTTACTGGTCATGGCTTCCGAACTTGACAAATGATCCGCACGAACGTGAGAAAGTATCCGTAATTCCAAGATTTTTCGCAAGTCTTGCAGGATTTTCAGTAGCAACATTTGGACTTTACATTATCAATTACCTGAACAAAGTTGCAGGCGAGAGCAATCTCTACGCAGAAAAAGGATATACACTTTTCGCAATCATTATCGCAGTTATTTTCATCGTTACAATCGGTATTACTGTATTTAATGTAAAAGAGGAATCAACATTAGGAGTATCATCAGAAAAGACAAGTCTGAAACAGGCATTTCAAGTAATTGTAAAAAATGATCAGCTACTTGCATTTATCGGACTACTTTTGACATTTAACCTTTGTACACAGCTTGCAAAAAGCTTTGCTGTATATTATTTCAAATGTGTATGCCATGATGAATATCTGTATTCTATTTTTGGATTTGCGATTATTGCTGAGATGGCAGGACTTGTATTCTTCCCGAAAATCGCAGAAAAAATTAGCCGTGAAAAAGTATACGCATTTGCATGCGGACTTCCGATTGTTGGATTTGTACTGCTCGGTGCAGCAGGATATGTAGCACCACAGAACAAAGTGTTAGTTATTGTATGTTGTGCGCTTCTTTTCTTTGGATCAGGTCTTTCACTTGGAGTAACAACATGCTGTATGGCAGATGTTATCGACTATGGAGAAGTGAAATTTGGTGTACGAAATGAAAGTGTAACATGCTCTGCACAGACATTCCTTATGAAGGCAGCTATGGCAGCAGCAGGTGGATTAGCAGGAATTGGTCTTCAGATTGTAGGATACAACGCAAAAGCGGTAACTCAGAGCGCAGCAACCGTAATGGGTATTCGCGTATTAATGATTGTAATTCCAATTATTCTTGCATTTGCCAGCTTTGGTATTTACAAAAAATACTACACTTTAAAAGGTGAGAAGATGGAAGAAATCACAAGAAAAGTAAATGAAATGCATGCGAAAAAGCACACAGCTTAAAAGACAACAATTCAATTGTAAAAGAGGTAATATATGAGACAGATTATTTTTCACAAGGAAACGAAAACTTTTCATTTATACAATGAAAAAATCAGTTATATCTTATGTGTATTAGAAAATGGACATCTGGGACAATTATATTTTGGAAAACGACTTCATGATAAAGCAGATTTTTCTTATCTGGTTGAAAAATGTGGACGCCCAATGACATCATATATATATGAATGGGATCGTACTTTTTCATTGGAACATATCCGACAGGAATATCCTGTTTACGGTACGACAGACTACAGACATCCGGCAATTGAATTGTTGCAGGAAAATGGCAGCAGGATCAGTGAGTTCCAATATGACAGCTATGAGATTATTGCCGGAAAACCGAAGCTCTCCGGATTGCCGGCAACTTACACAGAGTCCGAGGAGGAAGCGCAGACATTGCGCATCTTCCTGAAAGACGCTTTGACTGGTGCAAAACTGGCGCTTTTATATACGATTTTTGATGAATATAGTGCAATTGCAAGAAGTGCTTATATTGAAAATGCCGGTGAGAAAAATCTGCATGTATTAAATATGATGAGCTTAAGCCTGGATCTTCCGGATAAGGATTATGAATGGATGCAGTTGTCCGGTGCTTGGTCCAGAGAGCGCTATATAAAGAATCGAACATTGGAGCAAGGCATAACAGCTATCGACAGCATGCGCGGAAATTCTTCTCACGAACATAATCCGTTCCTTGCTTTAAAACGTCACAACACAGATGAAAATGCAGGAGAAGCAATCGGAATAAGCCTTGTATACAGTGGAAATTTCCGTATGCAGGCAGAGGTAGATACACATGATGTGACACGAATTACAGCCGGAATCAATCCGGAAGGATTCGATTGGAAATTAGAACCGGGAGAAAGCTTTCAGACACCGGAAGCAGTTCTGGTTTACAGTGAAAATGGATTAAATGGCATGAGTCAGACATTCCAGAAGCTGTATGCTAAGAGACTCGCAAGAGGGTACTGGCGTGATAAGGCAAGACCAATTTTAAATAACAACTGGGAAGCAACTTATTTTGACTTTACAGAAGATCGCCTTGTAGAGATTGCAAAGAAAGCAAAAGAATGTGGAGTAGAACTGTTTGTCTTAGATGACGGATGGTTTGGCGCAAGAAGAAATGACAGAGCCGGTCTTGGTGATTGGGTGGCAAATGAAGAGCTTCTGCCAAATGGCATCAAGGGCCTGTCAGAAAGAATTGAAGCACTGGGATTAAAATTCGGTCTTTGGTTTGAGCCGGAGATGGTAAATAAAGACTCTGATCTTTATCGAGCACATCCAGACTGGATCTTACAGACACCGGGAAGAAATACATCACACGGCAGATACCAGTATGTACTCGATTTTTCAAGAAAAGAAGTAGTAGATCATATTTACGGAATGATGGCAAAGTTATTATCGGAGTCGAAAATCTCATATATTAAATGGGATATGAACCGAAGTATTACAGAATGCTACAGCAGCAAACTTCCTTCAGACAGACAGGGAGAAGTGTTCCATCGTTATATTTTAGGTGTATATGCTCTGTATGAACGTTTGACAAATGAGTTTCCAGAAGTATTATTTGAATCCTGCGCCAGCGGTGGCGGAAGATTTGACCCGGGAATGCTGTATTATGCACCACAGGGATGGACAAGTGATGATTCGGATGCAATTGAGCGTCTGAAGATTCAGTATGGAACTTCTATGTGTTATCCGCTCAGCAGTATTGGAAGCCATGTGTCTGTTGTCCCGAATCACCAGGTATTTCGCAATACCCCATTACATACAAGAGCGAATGTAGCATACTTTGGAACTTTTGGATACGAACTGGATCTCAACAAATTGACAGAAGAAGAAATCAAAGAAGTAAAAGAACAGATCACATTTATGAAAGAATACCGGGAAGTGTTACAGTTTGGAACATTTTATCGTCTGAAAAGTCCATTCGAAGGAAATGAGACGGTATGGATGGTGACAAATGAAGACCGCACGCTTGCAATCGTAGGCTACTATCGTGTTTTAAATGGAGTGAATCAGCCGTATAGCCGTGTCAGATTACAAGGATTGAACCCGGATATGATTTATGAAAATGTATGGAACCATACAGAAAATTACGGAGATGAATTAATGAATTATGGATTGATCACATCCGATGTGACAGCCGGTGAAGTGCCAGGGAATGTGACTCCTTGTACCGATTTTGAATCTAGAATATATATGCTGAAAGGCAAAAAAGTTCAGGAGGTAAGATAGAAAATGACGAAGACAAAAAGAATCATCGGAATGGTACTGGGAATATTGTTCATAGGATTATGTGTATCTTTCTTACGACTTTCACAATTTGGTGTGGATCCGTTCAGTGCGATGAATCTTGGAATCAGCGGGTTTATCGGATGGAGTTTTGGAACGTGGCAGCTGCTTATCAATGCGATCATTCTTGTAGTTGTATTCTTTCAGGCAAGATCCTGCATTGGTGCGGGTACCATTATCAATATGGTATTTGTCGGATATATTGCAGATTTTATCTGTTATGTAGCGAATGATGTAGTGCAGATTCAGATGAATCTGCCACTGCGTATCCTTGCACTGCTGCTTGCTCAGCTGATGGCATCTATGGGAGTGGCATTATATATGGTCGCAAATATGGGAATCGCTCCATATGACAGCGTCGCAGTTATAATCGAGAAACTGACACATCAGAAAATTCCATTCCATAAAGCAAGGGTTCTTTCAGATGTTGTTGTTGTGATTATCGGAATCATATTTGCCATTGCATCCGGGGCAGGTATCTGGTCGGTAGTAGGGATTGGTACAATTATAAATGCCTGCTTCAACGGTCCATTAATTCAATTTTTTAAAACAAAACTGGAAAGATACTGATGGACTACCGGTTTCTTATTTTCTTTATCATTTGTCTTTGTACATCTCATGCATCTATTATGATATTTTTTTCAAAATCTTTTTCTCATTTGTCTTAGAAAAATCACTTAACCGATAGGATCGGATCCGTGTCTTGACAATGATTGGAATTAACAAACCATTATTTACCAGCTTTGCACATCTATTAATAATCGTTTTGTTAGTTACACCAAGCATTTTGCTTACTTCAATTGGTGTAAACTCATATAATCGCTTTTTTAACAGAAAGGCTAAGAATTCCTTTTCTTTTGCATTTAAATAGGACAGGCTTCCATCTAACTCATCGTTCTCGGATTCTTTTGATAATTCGTATACTTTTTTAGAATACAATACCATCATTCTTAAAAAATAATTGATCCAAATTTCCGGATGAGGAGGATTTTCTCGTCCGGAATAATACAATGCCGGTAATCCCATTTGCAGTGATGCATAATACTCATCTGGGTCATAGGCAAAATATTCTTCCAAAGAACCTATTCCATTAAAACCATATCCATAATAATCAAGGATATATCCTGACATTAATCTGGCGGTTCTGCCATTTCCATCTTCAAAAGGATGAATGGTAACCAATTGATAATGAACTATAGCAGCGATAATCAGCGGATGGTCATCTGTAGTATTTACATATTCAACAAGCTCTTCCAGTAAATCCGGAATATCAATGTACTCTGGCGGAATATATTCCGCTGCGCCTGTCTCGGAATCATATACTGCAAATAGCATCCCTGGTGGCATAGGACCTCTTAGGCCTATCTTTTCTTTTGAAGCACCTTTTTCAACCATTGCCTGCACTTCTAAAATCATTTCTTTTGAAAAACGTTCCTTCTTTTTCAGCTTTTCTTCTAAAACATTTAAGGCCAAAAAGTAATTTCGCACTTCCTGTTCCGGCTTTAAAAAATGTTTGTGCGGATCACTATCAATAGCTTCATTTGCCTGTTTTTCAGTCAATGGATTTCCTTCAATCTTATTAGAAGCATAGGAGCTTTTTTTCTTGGAGTTTTTTCTTAGCCTGTTTTTTGTAACAGGTGGCATTTCTATCGAACTAAGTGAAAAGCGTTTTTCGTCTATTTCCGATATTCTTTTTAAAATTTCATTTGTCAGAGTAACTTTAATCACATGTTCCACCTCCATTTCATCCATATATTATATCGTTTTGCGAATTGTTTTTCCACTAAAATTACACTATTTTTTCACTATTTTTCATTACTTCATCGTCTTCGCCACGCTACTGTGCCTGAATCAGCCGTCCGTTAATCCCATTTTGAGAAAATATAATAATGATACTATTATGAAATGAACCCCCAGTAGTGCCAGCTGCTGGGGGTTCTTCTCTTTTTGTTCGGTTGAGCATCCGATTAGGCTAATAAAGGGCATGAATGATTTTTGTTTACTTTCCTTTATGAATGGGCAGCCAGTGCTGCCAGCTTCTGCATAATTGCACTTACATCCTGCATTACATTCAAATTCTCTTCCTCTGCCTGCATCGTCTCGCCTGCGTGCGCCGATACCTGCTGGGAAATTGCTGAGATTGTCTGAATGGAATCTATAATTTCCTTATTTGCATTCTGCAACTCGGAAATGCTTCTTGAAAGAGTATCTGCATTTTTCTGAATTGCACGCGTACTGTCCTCGATACTCTCAAAGCTTTCTTCTGCATTTGATGCACCAGTCTTCTCTTCGTTAATTCCATCTATCATATTGGAGACAACACCGACCACCTCCATGATTGCATTGGACACGTTGCTGATCAACTCTGTAATATGTACGGTTGCTTCTTTGGTTCTCGTTGCCATACCGGAAATTTCTGTTGCAACGACAGAAAATCCTCTTCCTGCCTCTCCGGCACGGGCTGCTTCAATGCTCGCATTCAATGCAAGAAGACTTGTTTGGTTCGTAATTCCTCCAATCAGTTCTACAATGGAATTCATTTCATCCATATACTGGTTCAGATTTTCCAGTTTTTCTGTAACCTCGGTTCCATTATCAACAGAAGCTTCAACTTCCGATGCCAGGTGCTCGATATCCTGTTTGCCTTCCGCTAACGCTTTCAGAGTAAGTGTCATGCTGTTTCCGATTTCTTCCACAGCGGTTGCAACTTCATCCACCTTATCCTGAATTGCATGTGTCTGTTCCAACTGATTCTGCACATGTTCTGCGGTATCAGTAGCACCTGCAGATACTTCCTGCATTGCCTCAGTCGTTGTCTTAGATGCCGCTGTCAGCTTTTCGAAACGTACATTGATATCTGCAATATTGCCGGAAAGCTGCTGATCAAGTTCCTCATTTCTTTCCAGAAGATTTTCAGCCTCTGCTTTTGCCTGCGCCACTTCTGTAAATCTCTTTCTTGTGTTTTCGCGAATCACTTTTGTAGTCAAAACAGAATTCGCTCCAACCATGATCATAACAACAATCTGTACAACTGCTGCTTCGATTCCATGATACCCAAAACCGCCTTTTGTCGCACCGATCACAACAACAATGAAAGTCTCTAATATGGTACCTGTATTAATCAGAAGAAGATAACGTGTGTCACTGTAAATGGTGACAACAAAAATCATCGGAATTACAAATACATAAATCAGATTTGTCGGTGAAGTAAAAAGACATATTGTGTAAAATAATGCAAATCCATAGGAAACCAGATGTTTGATCATCGCATGTTCCGTATTACCTTTCCAACAAATCACCTCGCCAATCAAAGGTATGACACCAACGACCGTAGCGATTGTCATATATACCGGAGACAGTTGTCCTCTTACGCTTTCCCATATCATAAAAAACACCATAACCGCTACCGTACTGATATGTGACAGCATCGCAATGCGATTCGACCGCGTTAATTCCGAAATTTCTTTTGTTTCCACCATCATAATTCCTCCTCTAGAAAAGTTTTTCCTACTTATCCTTATATTATTTCTTAAGCATCCTGATATTCTATTTTTAGTGGTGTATGTGTCTCAAATACCTTTGCAAAATCAATTTCCGGGTTAAACATTGTATAAAATGAAGAATGTGCATCACATGTAATATTCTTCTGCGGTACAGAATTTAATGTACCATCCTTATTATATTTATAAAATGTAGCCTCCGTCACTCCATGTATCTCAACCTTGTATAATGGTGTTCTAGATTCATGCTTTGGCACATAGCTGCCTTCTTTAAACTGCAACACGTAATTCGGCTGTTCCATAGGTTCTGCCATATTGTATAAACCTCCCTCTTCATTCACTTTTGTCCTTCATAACATAATAATCTCCTTTATTTTTCAATATCATTCCACGCTGACGAAGCCTTATCGCAAACTGTATCAAACAGTCCGGGGCTTTAGCTTAATCGTTAAATAAAAGCAATTATTTTATATAATTTTAGATTATTTCACTAAATGTTGCAATAGGTTATAATTACCATTAATCAGATAATTTCTGTAATAAATATGGATTTTGCTTATAGCAAGAAAAAAAGCCGCCCAGGCCATAGACCTGTGCGGCTTCTCATAAGATGATTTAAATTAAGTTTATCCTTCAATAGCAATA
>CAUHML010000132.1 GCA_959606905.1 uncultured Bacteroides sp.
TGTCTCTGATTCCTGCATCCGTTTTGGTTTCTGAATCATGGAAACAATATCCTTCTTCACCTTCATAATATACAAGCTGTCCACCTACATGGATCTCCCGACAAACGGTTTTCAGTGCTTTTTTCATGTTTTTCCTATTAAATTTTCCTCAGACACCTACATAAGTGAAACTTAGATTATGCCCAATACACAGTATTATTACTTATAACAACTAAATTACTTCTTGTCGTGCAATCTATTATTTATTCCAATACATCAGGTGTCCACCTTGTTCCAATATCGTTAGTTGGAAGTCGTTTTGTCTTGTATACAAAAGCCACACTATACCGTGCTCTCGTCACTGCAACATAAAACTTAGAAAGACTTTCATCCTTCATGTCTTTGGACTTTCCTGACAACCAATCCAGCATTGGTTTCGTCGGGTATATCAAGACTCTATTAAAAGTAAGTCCCTTGGACAATCCAAAATTCATCGTTTTTGGGATGGGATTTACCTTGGTTCTTTTATCATACCGCAACTGAACAGGATTATATATATCTACATATTTATCAATATCATTCTCGTGAACCCAAAATATTCCATCATGTCCCGTTTTTTCATTCATGGCAGAATCGCATGGCTTCATATCAGGATACATCTGATTTGCAAGATCACATATAATCTGATTATTTCTATGAGATGTCGATAATGTTGTGGTATCAATATTCATTCCGGCAATATTATCCTGCACAAAAATCACTATTTTCCCACCTGCATATTTTTTATATTTTGCTTCATAATGAGTTCGATACGTCGTCTGACGAGGATCTCCTACTAAAGTCATGTTGCAACCAACCTCATGCAACTTTTTTATAACTTCTAAATCATATCCAACAAAATCTTGTATTTCATCTACAAAAACATAAGAAAAAATTTTTCGTATTCTGCGAAATACACATCCATTCGATAATTCGTCCAAAACACAGGGCAATTTTGAAATCATATTTGAATATACATTACCGGAAGCCGTGACATATTTTTTCTCATTTGTATCCTTTAGTCTCAACAAATTTTTATCTGCCTTATTCACTAATAACACACCGGATACCCTATTATTTATAAGATAGCTTTGGTAAGGTCGTATACCATGCTTGATTAGCAGCAAAAACCACGGCATAATAGTTACATTAGATGGAATACAACCATTTATTTCGTAAAATTTGTCTCTAATGCTTTGTTCATTAGCATCGGTATAAGTTGTTATCAAAACATTTTCAGAAATCTCCAATGCCTTTTTTACAAGAAATGTTGTTTTTCCTGCCCCTGCCGCCGCAATAATTAGACTACTCATTTTTTATCGCCCTCATTATATACTCAGGATATTTAATTTTCGTAGCCGATTCAAAAATTGCTATGGCACAATCCGTCTTATGAGCGTGCATATATTTGTGCATCTCATCATCCGTATCGTAGTTAGTTCCAAAAATATTGTTCATTGCTTCTCGTCCATTTTCTTTTAATATTTTCGGCTCTAAGGTATTATAATTAAAATCCTTATCTGACAGTTTCAAATCACCTGTATCCACTACCTCATCAACACATATATGAATACATTGTATTTCTTCATATTCTTTGTACTTTTTCTTAACAGCTTCAATATTTCCATCATTATCCGTAACAACAGCTGTTTCTTTGTTTAGTGTCTGTGCAATTTCAAGATACCGCTTAAATGTCACCCCACCTACGGTCATTACATCTATTCCATCTTGGATAGGAAGCCGCCCCTCATGAGTATCCATATATGCCCGCTGAACAACCAGCTCATCTGAATCGCCCTCTACTAAGATTGATTTTTTACAAAGAATCAATCGCAGTGTATCATAACCTGCCACTTTTTTGAAAAATTCAAAAGTTTCCTTTTTGAGCGATTGCATCGAGCAACAATTATCGCCTGAAAGCAAAATTAAATTTTCCAGTCCGAGTTTATTAGCGACAAAGCTACTATGCGTTGATGCTATAATTTGTCTACCAGATGCAGCCTTTTCAATAACTCCCATTAGTTCGCTTAATCGGGAAAAAGACAAATGACTTTCAGGTTCTTCAATCAAAATAATACTTGCTTTTTCTGCCTGTTTATGACTTAAAGCTAATTGTGTTTTTATGATACATTGTGCACCTTTTCCAGCATGAGCAAACGGGATTCCATCCACCTGCGTAACCAAACTTGACTCCCAAGAATTTTGAACTCCCTGATCGGCACTCAATGATAATTTTCCATTCATAACAGTAGACGCTGCACTAATTTTCTCATTGATTGACTGAATTGCTTCATTTTGTGCAAACTCATCTATCATATTTCTATGGGCTTGTGTTATTGCTGTTATGTCCTCTGGTTCAAGGAAATCCTTTACTACTCTGGAAATATATACATCAGACCCATTTTGGTATCTGTAATTTGACGAATCAATCATTACAGACTTTATTGGTATGAATCTGGGCATTTTTTCATCTCGGCTAAAAGAAAACCATTTAGCTTCATAAAATTCAATAGGCAAACTTATAATTTTTTCTGTTTTCAGCAAACTTTCATATTCTGAATTAAATTTATCAGAAAAACTAATTGTGAATCTGATTCCCTCTATACCATCACTTTTTTCGGAATTACCATTTCCTTCATATTCAGGCAATGTTCCACTTTTGAAATATAACTCAATCATTATTTCTGGAGGTGCAATCGGCTGTCCATTTTCCACTGATGCCAGGTATTCCTCAACTGCTTCTCTATTAAATAAATATGTTGATAGCTGATTTCTAATATTTCGACCAGCATACATACCCGTTAAAGCCACATGAATGGCTTCAAGAATAGTAGATTTTCCAGATTCATTATCACCAACCAGAAGATTGATATTTTCATTAAATTTTACTTCAAACGGATTTTTAAACTTCTTAAAATTTTGAATGATTACCTTCTCAATAGCCATTCGTAGCCTCCTATCTTCGATTTTACTCTACCCCTAACGCCTTAAACACTGCATCTTCCGCACTCTGATACGGAATCAGCTGAAATGCACTCATCAGATCAGCTGGAACACTTGCAAAATCAACAAACGATGTACTTGGAATCAGCACCTTCTTTGCGCCGCTATCCAGACACACCTGAAGTGTATTGGCAAGTTCATCCACCTTTATCATTGTGCCACTAATTGTTATATCTCCCAACACTGCCAAGTTGCTGACAACAGGCTTTCCAAGAGCAATCGAACAAAGTGCTATCAATGTTGGAAGTGCCAATTTGTCTGTCATACCGATACCCTGCAAATCCTGATAATTGATGATGTAATCCTTGGTCGAGGTGCTGATAGAGCCACTGATCCGATTGCCGTTGGCTTTCAGATAATTAAATGCCGTGTTCACCGCTTCCTTGCATTTAGAATCACTGCCTAAGCCAGTCCGTTCAATTTTGCCATTGCCTGGAAGCATCTGACTTTCCAAACGGAATACACCAATCATGCCACTTTTTCCTCTGGATACGGTATAAACCTGTCCCGGATTACACATTCCATCCGGTATCAGCTTACCACCACCCTGTTCTGGTACGGAAACATAATGTTCTGACATATCTTCTAGATCTATATAAGAGAAGTTCACATCATAAAACTCCATACCACCCAGCTTCTTCAATTGCTCCTTGACACGGCGACGCATTTCCAATGCAATCTGAATAATTTCTTCCAGTTCTTCTTTGGTAAACTCACCATTTGGGTACATCAACTTCAGATAACCGTCTATCATACGACGAACCGCAATTGTATCACGCTGATTCAGATTTCTCCCCAGACGGAAGTAGTGATCAAGTGCATCTCCATACTGCTCCTTGCGAAGCTCTCGGATGAACTCTGCCAAATAGTCACTGATAAAACCATAATCATTAGTAAAATGCTCCGGTCTGAACTTCGGTATCTCCCATCCTGGAAGATAACAGTGCATACGATCAAGAAATGCTGTATCTGTTCCCATTTCCTGCGGGAAAGGTGCAAACAGACTGGATGTTTTCAACAGCACGTCCACACTCTGATTGATATTTCCCACAAATACCATGGACGCAGTAGCAGCTTTTTCTTCTTTGCCACGGGCAAAAGAGCCGGATGCCATGTAATCCTTCATAATCTGAATGCCATCTTTATCTTTAAACTTGATACCTGCCACTTCATCAAAGGCTACACAGTCCCATAAGCCGACCAGTCCGACCGTTTTGCGTCCCATATTGTAAAACAGGTTTGCAACCGTCGTCTGTCCACCGGAAATCAAAATACTGTTTGGTGAAATCTCTTTGTAAAGATGAGATTTACCGGTGCTTCTCGGTCCAAGCTCACAAAGATTAAAGTTATTCTCAACTAATGGAATCATACGGGTCAAGAGCAACCATTTCTCACGGTATGTAAATTCATCCGGTTCCATTCCGATAGAACGAAGAAGGATATCCAACCATTCATCTTTCGTAAAAGCTTTTCGTCCCTGCTTCAGTTCATCAATATCAATGTGCGGCATCTGGATCGGTGTCAGCTTACGGATACTGATTGGTGAAATATCTTTCTGCTTTTTCTGTTTGGAACGAAGTGGATTTCCATCAATATCCTCAATGCCAAAATTATTGTCGCCTTCAACCTCATAATCCAGCTGAACAATACACCAGATACCGCCGCAGAGCAGGCGATCAAATTTTTCTGGATATTCATCGGCAATCGGTACATTACCAATGCCCAAATTAGAAAACTCTGCAAAAAAGCAATCCTTTTTCATATCCAGTCGAACAGTCACCATATCAATGATTGTGTAACTGCCTTTTTTACGCAGCTGAGACAGAATTTTCTGTGATTCATCCGGGCGTACAAAGTTGTCAGCAAGAATACGCTTCACATTCTGTACGCCTTTCTCTATAACCGTCTCATCATCTGAACTGCAATACTGTCCCAACAAGAACTCAAGAACATACACTGGGACATTCGCCCCTTCTTTAATTTTCTTTGTCAGGTCTTTCCGAACAATCTTACCGTCAAAGTTCTGACGGAGCTTGTTCTTTATTTCTTCACGGGTACTTTCACCCTCTGCAAATTGCTCCATCTTTCTCTCCTCCTGCGGCATTAACTAAAAAAATCAAACTCGTCCACCGCAAAGGCGATGTCAATCTGGAATGGCTCCCGCTGTGGCAGCTGTAATCCCTGTTCATCTGCAATTACCAGATAATAAGTAGCGGTATTGCTGTATTTTAAAGATTTTAGATTAAACTGACAACGGAAAGTTCTTTCTGCACCGTTATCGCTGGTCTTATCTGCAATAATCTTCTGAATATCACTAATCTGTTTGCCGTCCTCATCTGTAAAATAAACTTGATAGGTTGCTGCTTCACGATTTGTACTGACCGCATCTTTTTGATAGAAGTTCAACGAAAAAATCATATTGCTGATCTTACGGTTTGCGGACAGTAAATTAACCGTTACCGGCTTAGTATCATATTTCTGCTTATTTCGCTTATATTCCATAGAATCGTTGCGGAGATAATGATACTCAATCACTGGAACAACCATTTCCTGCAAACTGATACCACCATGCACAAAATTCATACCGCCGCCATTCATTTTGATACGAATACTTTCTCTCGGTGCAAATCCATCAAATTCCGTATTTCCGCCCAGGAATTTTACAGGCATCAAGTAATCTGGTTGCACACCTTTCTGCATAATTGCATATCTTCTGCCATATTCTACACATCGCTTGATACTTTCTTTTTTTGTAATGTCAGAGTTTGTTACATCCACATCAAAAAATCCTCTTTTATCTACTTTGTCCTCTTCCTTCAAAGGACTGTATGTATAAAGAAATCCATGATCTGCCGTAATTAAAATATTCGTTCCACCAAATTCATTTACGATAATACGCACAAGATTCTTCAATTCTGAAATCGCCTTGTCACAGGCAGCAAAAACAGCAGTATCCGAAGTGTGGCTGGCTTCATCTATGGTATCGTGGTAAATATAGACCACATCCATCCCTTTCACCAAAGCACTTCTTTCCGCTCGTTTCATAGCAATGATGTCATTATACTTTAAAGCCACGCTTGCCGAATCTTCTGTTTTCAGAACCTTATCCCTATAAGTACTTGCCGTAGACTGTCCATCTGCCAAAACCGTCAAAATATCGTTCCGAACCTCTACTGTCAGTTCTTTGTGCGGCAACAAAGCTGCCATACCAAACTTTGTAGTAGAAGGAAAGATGCTCTGCATACTGCTGATAGAAACCTTACTTTGCGTTTCTCGCTGAAGCTGATCTGCCATCGTAGCCGCCACTTCATAACGCATGGCATCTGAGATAATTACAAATACTTTCGTATCTGAGGTTTGGATACGGGAACGGTAAAAATCCTCCTGTTGCGGTACTTCCAGAACTTTACCGTAAGTTGCCAGTTCATCCGCACATACATCCGACCAGTTGTTGCCCAACTCACCTAAGAACCAGTGTGTATAAAGTCCTTCCACCTTATCGACAACATGCTTGAACAAATCATCCAGCAGAATATTGGAAGTCTCCAAACTCTTTTGAAAACTAAGATGGAACAAACGGTAATAAGTGTCCATCTGATAGTAGCTCTCAGTATATTCTTTCCAGATACTTTTCGCTTCTGCGGTATGGAATCCGGCAGAATGTTCCTTAAAGAAACTTTGCATATTCGCCACTTGTAAGATACCGTCATAAAAATTCTCAAATGGCTCATACCATACACAAGTTCTCCGTTTTTCAACGGTATTCGTAATGGTATCCACATCAATAATATGGTCACTGATCTCTGTCATTATCTTTGTCAGAATCACTTCATTAATACACGGAAAGCACTCTGTTCCTACCAAATCTTCTACTGTCAGCTTTTCAAAACGCTGATACAGACAAGCTTCATCCTCAACATAACGTGCCACATCATATAATTGCGGAATGTTGTCACTATGAAGCCATTCAGAAATAAAATCATAGCAATATGCCTGATGTGGTATGGAAATAAAACTGTCTAGTCCGGCAAGATATTCCTGCCGCATGGTACGGGTCGCCGCGGTTAAAAGTAGATGAATTGCTAACCGCTCAAGGTCTGGTTCCTCCTCCACAAATCCGCATCCCTGACGAACCATCGCCCAAAATGCTGCGTCTGCATGATATTTTACAAAATCCTGATAAACCGTATTATTATTCAAATCCAGTCCCGCCTGGAACACACTACGGAGAATCATATTAGGCTGTGCATCTTTCAATCCACAGATTGCCGCCATGACAGCCATGTGTAACTGTGCCGGTGTTTCCGGAACTTTATTCTGTGTGCTGACTTTCAAACGACGATCTTTCGCATTGAAATAAGCACGATAATTTTTAACCTGTTTCCTCATTGCCGGATTTGATATAAGTCCCATCTCATCCATCCAAATAGAAATCAGATCCGCCCGAAACTCTTCGCTGTAAAGCTCCACATCCAGAAGCCAGTTATCATCTGGGCGGTTATAGACACACGGACTGTAAACCAGATAATTTGTGGTCAAATCATCTACTGAAAGCAGTTTTTTTACAGAAAACGCATTATTTCCTGTCAGCGCAATCACCTTTGCATTTTCCAAAACCACTTCATCCAATTTATCCTCAAATTCCTTATCTTCATCGTACCAGAAAATGATACGACGCTGATAAAACTCAGGAAGAGGTGCAGCAAACCTGCGATTTAAATCTTGTATTATTTTGTCTGTATCCATGCTGCATTATCTCCCTTCCGTATTTTTTACATAAATAGTGCTTCGTGCCGCACCCTCTTTTCTCAAATAACCATCCTTAACCATATTCAGCAAGACAGCTCTGGCTCTACGATGTTTTACATCTAAAATCTCTACTGTTTCAGCAGTAGTAATAGAGCCATTTTCCAATACATATTTATAGATTTGTTGTTCCTGTTCACTATCCGGCATTTTCTTTGTCGTATCTGGCACTGTTTCTGTTTTATCCGGCACTTCATTGCCACTATCTGGCATTTTATCAATAGTATCCGGCACTTTAATGGCGTTATTGAGGTCATTGAGGTCAACAGTGCCGTCAACCTGACCTCGATAAATATTGATACGCAAATCCACTTCGCCACCAATAAACTCCGGCTCCCGAAGTCCGGCAGCTTTCACTTTATCAATAATTCTCGGAATACCGCTTCCCCAATGCTCGATCAGATTCATGTAAGCAAACGCATGGGCAAGGGCTTCATTTCTGATTTTGGAATAACCTTCTTTCATACGCTCCATCGTTTGTCCCATTGGCAGCTTCCCAGGAGAAGTGATTTCCAATCGGTTGTCATATACCGCTACCTGTATCGTACCATGATCCAGATAACTACGATGTACCATAGCATTGATAATCAACTCACGAATGGCATCCGGTGGAATCTCATAAACATCCTGGCGATAAATTCCCACAATAGTAGCACCCAGATGAATATTTCTTAAGACAAACTGAAATGCTTCGTCTATCTGTTCCCAAAGCGGTCCGGTATATTCTCTACGATCAACAAATACCGCTTTCGTTGTACCTTTGAACACACCACATTGCGTTGCAACATGAAGGCCTCCGTTGCCTGTCAAAATTGCAAACGCATTGGATGGAAAATCTTTTCCATCACGCTCGATTAAAATTCCCCAGGAACGCAACTGCTGTCTGCCTACATCTTTAATCGATGCTTTCTGTTCCTCTGTCCGAGCATTTCTGACAGCCTGCTCTTTCATAGCTTTGCAAAGGGTATCAATATCTTCATCTGTAACATTTAACCCAGTACATAAAGCCTGATCATAGTAGCGGTTACTGCCCTCAAACAACAACTCCTTTACCATAT
>CAUHML010000133.1 GCA_959606905.1 uncultured Bacteroides sp.
GATGCTCATGCAGCTGATGGAGGACGTACTGGGCGCGTTGATGCCGCCCACATCATCAATGGTATACGGGTACGCTTGGCATCCTGAACGGCGTGGCATACAGGCTTTGGGACGAGTTCCCGGAATGTTGCACGCTGCCGCATATCGTTAACTTCGTGATGAAGGCCGATACGGGATAGCTTCAGGAATTTCTGAAGCTGAACGATATCAGTGCCATGATAGCGGGGCGTACCTCAAGGTGGAGGACAGCGAGAAGATGTAGGCCTCCTATGTGTCCACCCTCAGCAACTATGTGGCGAAGCTGACCACCAATGAGAACATATACTATGTGCTGACAGGGAATGACTTCGATTTCAATCTGATTGATCTGGAGCATCCGAAACTTTTTGCAATCAGCAACAACTATGCGACGGAATCGGTGATATCCCCCGTTATTGCCATGATGGTGAGCATCACCTCGCGCTCGTTCTCCATGGAGAACAAGGTCCCCTTTGTATTTATCTTGGACGAGATGACTACCTTCAAGGTGCGTGACTTCGAGAAGCTGCCTTCCGTCCTGCGCGAGTACGGGAAATATCTTCCTGGGCCGCACACTGGATGTGGAGGCATTGAAATATTACCCTTTTTTTTCGGGAAATACGAGAAGGAGAAGAAGTCTACCAGCTCCGGCAGCAGCGGTGGCGGCCACAATTCCAGCGTGACCATCAGTACACAGAAGGAAGAGATATATGAATCAAAGGACTTCGCTTCACTGGATCCGGGGGAATTTATCGGAATGGGAAACCGTTTCAATATCAAAGGGCATTTCAGGAAGAAGTTCAGGCTGCTCAAACTGGAGGAGGAACCGCTTCTGGTAGTTGCGTTTAGGGCGGAGAAGAAAATATCTGACAATTATACCAGAATACTGAAAGATATCGAGAGGGTGTTTGAAATGGAAGATACAGAAGAGGATGTAAACTCTTTGTTTTCCGACAGATAGAAAGCTGTATATATATTCACAATTTCAATAAGTGCAATAAAAGAGGACGTAAATTAAACTGTATCTGTGTCAGCAAAGAATAAAATATTAACTTTGAAACACAGTTTAATTTACATCTTATCCTTGCACTATTATAATTGAATTTTCTAAAAAATATAGAGCCTCTTACGAAGCCCTATATTTCTATTTTTGACTTATGCCAAAAGGAGAAACATCCCGATTAATTTCATAGACAGATTTATAAATCTCTATAATGGAAAAATATTGAAATTTTATTTTTATCCATATTTACCAGCCGTCTGTTTGTACCAAATTTCTATTCTTTTGGATCTCTGTAATGGATATTGGCCATAATGCATACTTTTCATTGGGGAAATTTCTATCTGCAACAATCTGAGGTTGGGCCATATCTCCGGAAACATTATAAAATTCTTCTACGCTTTGACCACTAACATCCCAACCCTTTACATCCTGATCAAATTCTTGGCGAGCTATCTTCCACCGTCTGACATCCCACATACGATGCCCTTCAAAGGACAATTCGATCATTCGTTCTCTATGTATGATTTCTCGCATTTCGTCCTTTGTAAAACTTGTTTTGGGATATCTGGCTTTTGACCATGACTTTAACAGAGCAGGGATTCCAGCACGTTCTCTAATCTTATCTAAATAAGGAATTATTTTGCTATGGCTAGCTTCTCCTTCATATTCATTTAAAGCTTCCGCATAATTCAGATACAATTCGGCCAACCTAATAAGAGGGAAGGGATATTTTACAAGCAAACCTGTTTGACCGCTTTGCTGGCAATCAGAAGATGGGTGTACTCCTTTCTTGACTAAATATCCTGTCGAGGAAGCGTCTTGCGATTGCTTGCCATAAGGCTTATTAAAACGCATCTCACATAAGATATTCGCCCCACGCAATTCATATATACTATTATCGAATGCGATACTTGCATAAAAACGTGGCTCACGGTTATAGTGCAGTCGTAGGGTTCTATCATAACAATGGACATTGTCCGCAGCTACAAGCTGATATCGTTTCTCATAATCGAATTCGGGATCTTGTTCGATTGGTAACCCATTTCTGGTATAATAGGCTTCTACCATTTTCAGCGTAGGAGAAATCCCATTAAAAGTATAGGGCCTTAGCATTGAGTGTCTTTGCCATGTTTGATTATTCTCTATATTGGTAAATCCCCAAATCAGTTCACAGTTCCAAGGATCGACCATTGTATAACGATAATCATATTCTTTACGCTTCTCTTCCGAAAGAGAGTTATAAGAAATCTTAGGTCTTTGACCAGGTATAATTCCTGTGAGATCTTTAGCCTTAAGAAGGCTATCTGCAAATGTCAATGAACTGTTTGTTGAACATTTGTAAAGCTTAACGCCTTTCGTTTCAGCCATTTGGATAGCTTCGAAAGAAATATCTGCCGCTGCTTTCCATTTTTCCGCATCATAAACTGTGTTGACAAGTATTGTACCATCAGAATCCTTGAAGTTGCTATAGTCCTCATTCCCGTTAAATATCGGACTGGCTCTATATAGTAAGATACGGCTTTTTAAACTTTTGGCTATAAGGGTTGTGATACGACCCCATTCATTACTTGTAACACTTTGTGGCAGACCGTTGTTTATTGCATAATCTATATTCTCTAAAATGAAGTTAAAACAGTTATCTACAGGTTCTCTTCGGGGATAGCGTTGTTCTTCCGGAGCATTCATATCTACACTGTTTCTGGCTACTATAATCGGTCCATATTGCCGTAATAGGCAGAAATGGTAATAACCTATCAGAAAATGCGCTTCTGCAATCCAACGTGCTTTTTTAGCAACATCCAAATCCGGAACCTGATCAATATTTTCTAGAAATACGTATGCTTCACGGATACCCTTATATAATGCTTTAGAACCGTTAGCCCCTTCCCATAAATTAAAATATGGGGACGAAGTATCCAAAGTGCCTAGGTTGATATGGTACGCTTTAAAATTGGTTTTGTCATTTCTCCATGGTATATCAAGTTCATCTGTGGAAAGAAGAGCAGGATTTTCTGCGATCGAGCTCTCTGTTGGAATATACCCGTAAACATTCCCCATTATATAGTTTTGTGCCGTTGCCTCGTTTTTAAATGCATCGCTTAATTGTGGAATCTCAGAAGGAACCACATCCAAGTAGTTGCATGAAGTTAAAATTACACTGCTACTAATTATTAATAATATATCTTTTAGTTTCATGATTAATTAAAATTAAATTGTATTCCTATGTTAAAAACTCTTTGTGTTGGATATTGATAATATCCATTTCCCCCCATTTCCGGATCCCAAAGTTTAAAATTAGAGAATGTTAAAAGATTCGTTCCATTAACATAGAAACGAAGATACTTCATTGAATAACCGAACTCGAGACTTTTCAGTTTTAGGAAGGAACCATCTCTCAACCAATAAGTGGAGTTTTGGTGGTTGTTCTCGTTGCCTATGGCTGATAGGCGTGGGTATTGAGCTTTAGGATTAGGATTGGATTCACTCCAATAATCATCAGCAATCCACTGGGCAACATTCGCATTCCATCGCCCAAATGGGGCCATATTACCAGCGGATAGGATGAAAGAAGTACGAGCCACCCCTTGAAAGAATATTCCGAAGTCAAATTTTTTATAACGTATGGTTCCACCGAATCCATAGGTGATTTCCGGAACTGTTGGACTGCCAATAACATGTTTGTCATTATCATTCACAATATTCTTTCCGTCAACTTGACTGGTTATATCTACATATTTAATATCACCTATCTTAGGACCGCTACCGTATTGCTGCACAGGTCCGTGATCTATTTCTTCCTGCGTACCGTATAACCCTGATGCGGTTAAACCATATATTGAATTGATAGGATGACCAATGTGGCTAAGATTGGAGTATATCTGTTCCGGATACTGATCCTTTATTATCTTGTTATGTGCGTATACAATATTTCCAAGCAAGCTTATTGTAAAATCTTTATTTACAGCCTTATTGTATGTGAATGAAGCATCAATTCCACTATTCTTAACTTCTCCCAAATTGTAATATGGAATAGTGCTTCCAAACCCCATACTACTTGGCAAGGTCGCGGGCTGTTGAAAGATTCCGGTTCGACGTTCTGTAAAATAATCTATTGTCAAATTTAGGCTGCCTAATATCTCCATATCAATACCAACATTTGCCTTATATCCAACCTCCCATTTTGCTTGTTCATTGCCAATACGTGTGAAAGTGATTCCACTATACCATGTATTCATGTTTTCACCGTAGTGATAATTAGGGCCAGTACCTAAAGAAATCTCCGTTAAATAAGGAAAGCGGGCTCCAGCTATTTTATCGTTCCCGACCAAGCCATAACTTCCTCTTATTTTCAATGCTGTAACTACACTTCTTAGAGGCTTGAAAAAATCCTCATTTGAAATACTGTACCCTAAGGCTATTGACGGGAAGAATCCAAATTGCCTATCTTTAATAAAATTTTCTGTACCATTGTAACCAAAATTAAACTCCGCAAAATACCGCTCGTCATAAGCATAGGTAAAACGACCAGCCAATCCTGTGGTACGATAAGGCACAGCGTCAAACAAGGAGCTAGGAAAAGCAGGATTATATTGTCTCTGGTTATAAAGCAGCATCGCTGTTATATTATTCTTCCCGAACAACCGCTGGTAGTCAATAGCAGCTTCCCAATAAATAGTTCTGTCTCCGTTATTGGCCTTAGAGAAGGACAAATAATCACTTCCGGTTGTCCCTATTTTCTCCAAAGTGTAAGTATAATCTGTAGGGTTATACTTACTTATTTGGTAGTAAAAAGGTACAGTGGAACGATCAGTCTTTGCTGTATTCCAATTCTTATATGAAAACAAAGCCCTTGCTGACAAACCTTTTGCAAGCATGGACAAATCTTGTTTTAACTCAAAGGTGGAAATGACCGTGGAAGAAAACGTGGTAGAATACCCCTTTGCCAATTCAGCATAAGGATTGACAAAAGTGGCTCCATTAAAACTCATATTTCCATAGAGTATGTTAGTTTCATTTCCTAAAGGACCGCTACCTGCCGGAAACATGATAGGAAAATTTACCGGATTGGTTTTCTGTATAATATTTCGATAAGTATCAGCTGCGCTGACAACTGGACTGTTTTTGTCATCGATAACAGTGCTCAGTTTGAGACTTACTTTTGTAGTTTTTGTCACATTAGCGTTTATATTAGCTTGAAAGTTATATCTTTTATTGTCTATATTATTATTGAAACTTCCTTGTGATATATTTTTCATGATCCCAGTATCTCTGTAGATGCCAGCAGACACATAATATGATGCAATTTTACTTCCACCGCTAATATTTATATTGGCCCGTTGATTCATTGTTACATTTTTAAATATTTCTTTTTGCCAGTCAACGTTCGGGTATATATATTTATTTAATCCTTTTATTGTTCCCTGAATTCTATCTTCCGAATACATTGGAGAAGTGTTAGGATCATCATTTTTCAAAGCTTCGTTATACATACGCATATAAGTCGGGCCATCAACCATATCAAGATGATACGATGGCATACTCCAAGAATTCTCCAAACGTGCTTTTACAGATATTTTCTCATTTGTAGCTCCTTCCTTGGTAGTGACAATCATCACTCCATTAGCTCCCCGGACTCCATAAAGTGCTGTTGCACTGGCATCTTTTAATATAGAGAAACTCTGAATATCATCTGGCTGGATGTCATTCAAATCTCCTGATGAAATTTCTACTCCATCTAGTAATATGAGAGGTGCGGAGTTAGCCCCGTTTGTTCCGATACCCCGTATCCAAAAATCCGCCCCGTCCCCGCCAGGCTCACCAGAACGTTGAACAGCGATTACGCCAGACATCCTTCCCGCTAATGATGCTGACAATGAGCTTGTTGGAAGTTTGAAAGATTCCGGTTTGACAGAGCTTATTGCTCCGACTACACTCGCTTTCTTTTGTTTTCCAAATCCAACAATAACCACATCTTTTAAAGAAGTGGACTCCTCAATCATGCGGATATTAAAAACCTCTGTTTCGGAAGTCACCTTTTTCTCAACGTTTTCATAACCAATAAATGAGAAGGAGAGTGTTTCACCAACTGCAACCCGAATGGAAAAGCGCCCATTAATATCTGAAATAACCCCTTGCGTGGTTCCTTTCACCAATATCGTGGCGCCGATAATGGGATTCCCATATTCGTCTGTCAGTAGACCGGTTACATTTTTGCTTTGCTGAAGAGTTTCTTGGAAAAGTTTCTCTTCTATTTCCATTGGCTTGGCCAAGACAGATCTTTGCCCGATAAACATGCTCAAGCAGAGAACTAAAATGAACGTTTTTTTCATTTAAACATGATAACTTTAAGGTTAATTATTTGATATAATTCTTTTATTTAAGGCCTTAAACGCAACAAATATATATAATATTATTAATACAAACAATATATTTATTAAAAATATTTCATAATTCCACGCAATTTTTCAAATTAAATGGTTGTATATGGTGTGTTAATATATTAAATTTACTAATTATCCAATATATCATATACATATCTAATTATTACATTTTTATTATGTATAGTATTATATGTAAATAAGGAATATAATTCAATAAACAAAAACATTTATTCGGCTTAACTTGCCATCCTCAATTGGTAGCTATGGTGGTAATCTGTTCCATCGCAATCATAGTTTCATTTTTATCTCTCTTTGTTCCGAATCTTCGAGCTCAGAACAAGGTTGTTTTTTACGTGCGACACCCGACGGCAGAAGCGAGAATCGTAAGCAAAGAAGCCTCTGTAAATTTTAAAAATGCTATAATCTCTCTCTGACATTGGAAAGTTTGCGTTAAATTCCAGCAAGTCAGTCTCACAATACTTGGTCCACCATATAAGCGTCTCCGCGTTTCTATATTGTCTCTCTTTTTTCGTTCTTATATCTTTGCCTGGTATAAAAATGAATCATTATGGATTTAGCAGAAAATAGATTTAGAAAAACCTGGTAACGTTTCCTTGAAGTATTGAAAGTAGACTGTCATTGTTCTTTAGCCGATGTTTGCCGCGAGCAGCATACCACTTCTGGAGGTATGAGTTCCTGGATGTCCCGACGGGGCTATAGTGTTAAACAAGCTAAGGAAGATGCGGTCCGTAATTATTATGGCGGTGTTTCCCCCTCCCGACCGACAAGTACCTCTCCTTCGTTCAGTCAAATAGTTCCCGTCATGTTGTCGGAAGAAGAGTTCAGCCTTTCCGGAGTCACAATCACCTTCAATAGCGGTATGACCATTTCGTTCAAACGGGTCACTCCCGGCGGTATCATTCAAATGTTGCACGATTACGAACGAAGAGAGGGGGATCCATGTATTCTCTAACATCAGCCAACTGATACTACCTGTATCAGGGCTTTGTCCGTATGAACCTTGGCATTGACGGTTTATTCAATATTATACGCTCAGAGATGAAAGGTTTGTCTCCCATATCAGGAGTTGTCTTTTTGTTCTTTGGCAAGAACCGACAGGGTGTAAAAATACTGCATTGGGACGGTGACGGCTTTCTTCTTTACTACAAGCGTCTCGAAGGTGGAAGTTTTGAGCTGCCGACATTTAACCCCGATACTGGCAATTACGAGGTTTCCTATCAGATTTTGTCTTTTATCCTGAATGGAGAAGTTCGTGCGACTGCGAAAACGCTTTAGGATATGACATAATCGTTTGTTCCTTAATAATTTACATCACAAATATTGTCTGATCTCCATGGCTGTCCCGTTAATATTTCGTATCTTTATGCCATGAAAAAGGATGAGATCATAGAGTTATTGAAGGAACAAATCAAGGGATTACGGGATGACAACAACAGGCTTCTGGTCCAGATAGATGCTTTGACAAAAGAGGTCTCCTCCCTTAAGGAGGCACTCCTTCAAAAAGGTGAATCCCTTGGCAGGCAACAACGCATTGCCAAGGGACTCGCCAAACTTGTATCCAACACATCCGAACGGCAACAGGCTCCCCGGCCTGCTCTGTCCGAAGAGGAGAGGCGGAAGGCAGAAGCGGAAAAAGCCGCCGGGCGTAAAGCCAGGAAGAACAATGGGGCCAGACGTGACATGCATTATGAGCTGGAGGAGGAGGAACATGTCGTTTATCCCGATGATCCCGGTTTTGACATCAATAAAGCCCGGCTGTTTACTCCCACTCCCAGAATATGCGTCCGCTATGAATGTGTCCCCATGCGCTTCATCAAGCACGTCTACAAGATACACACCTATACGCAGGACGGCCGCCTGTTTGAGGGAAAAACACCGGCTTCGGCTTTCCTGAATTCCAGCAATGACAGCTCATTCATTGCCGGAATGATAAAATTACGTTACATACAATCACTGCCTGTAGAAAGAATCATCAGCTACTTCGAAGGTTATGGCTTTACGCTGAAGAAACCCACGGCCCATAAGTTGATGGAGAAAGCCTCAGGCCTCTTCGAAAATCTTTATCAGTGTATCCGCAGACAACCTTGGGCGATCCTTATAAGGCAGCTAATGAAACCTATTACAAAATACTCGTCCCGGAAAAGAACAGTAAGGGAAAAGGAGTCCGCAAGGGATACCTCTGGGTGGTTGTGGGTATAAACACCGGGATGATATATCTGCTCTACGATGACGGTTCCCGCTCTGAAAGAGTTATTCTTAACGAATTAGGCAGTTGCAAGGGCATCTAAAAGTGACGGCTACTCACCTTACCGGAAACTCGAAAGCGATGCTTATCCCCATATCACACGCATCCCGTGCCTGCAACATATAAAACGGAAATTTATAGATAGCGGTGAGAACGACCCGGATGTAAAAAGAAGCGTGGAACTG
>CAUHML010000134.1 GCA_959606905.1 uncultured Bacteroides sp.
GAAAAGCTTTCGTAACCGGCAACTTGATCCTTGGAGAATGTTGTCGGAACAGGTTCTGTATACACTTTGGTCATAGTACCATTTACATTCTGCATAACAAACGGTGCACCGGTTTTTACTGTTATTTGTTCTCCGGTAGACATGGAAGCAGAACCGATAGTTGCATATACTTTGGCTAACAAACCTGCTGCAGTTGCAGCACAGACTCTTCCGGGTTTAAAGCCATTATCTGTGTTTTTATAAATCATATCTTTAGCATCTTTAAGCAAAGGTATGATTGTTTCCGTGTAGACTTGTGCAATCGGAATACGCGGATTGTTAGTATATTGTCCGGATTCGTTTACACTGACCGAATAAATAGGGATAGCTCCATAAGCACGTACCAAGTAGAAATATGCCCATGCTTTAAGAAAATAACATTCTCCTAATGCATTCTTTTTAAATTCTTCCGATACATTCTGCATCTTATTGATTTCAGAGACCGCTATATTTGCCCGGTTAATCAACGAGTACATTCCGGTCCAAAGTACATCGGCCTGTCCGTCACCTCCCTGGAAGTTACCGCTTCCAAACTGGCTGAACTGCCATACTGCACCGGAAATATAGTCACAGTCATAATCCAGCGGTCGTGGGAAACTACCGTATCTGAACATGGCTTCGTGTAATGTATTATATACTCCTGTTACCCACATGTCGGCACCATTATCAGAATCCTCAACATCTTCAGGGACAATGAAGTCGAAAGGCTTTTCTTCGATCATACTTTCGCATGATGTCATTACTGCTCCGGATAATAGGAGACTGGATGCCATCAGATATATGAATATATTTTTCTTTTTCATCATTTCTTGAGATTATAAAGTTAATTTAAAACCTATTGAATATGTTCTGCTGCTCGGGTATGAGAAAATATCAACTCCTCTTCTAGAAGCGTCAGAACCAAAGGCGTTTACATCCGGATCAAACCAACTATAACCTGTAATCGTGAATACGTTTGTTACTGTACCGAAAACAGATAAATTGCTAATACCTTTTATGACTGAACCGAAATTGTAGTTTAAGTTGATTGTTTTTAGTCTGAAGTAAGAACCATCTTCTACATAACGATCGGAGAGTTTCATGTCACGAGTCATTGCAGTAGTGACGCGAGGCCATCTGGCGTTAGCTGCATTCTCTGGTGTCCAGCGTGAATCATAAGCATCTTGAGTGATGTTTGCAATACTGCTCATTCCGATATTAGTCAAGTTTCCGTTAAAAATATCATTTCCATGAGTTCCTTGGAAGAACAATCCCAAAGTCAGATTTTTCCATCGCAAATTGGCGTTCAAACCATAAATAAAATCAGGATTGGTATCACCGATGATGGCGCGGTCTTCTGACGTTATTTTTCCGTCATTGTTTTTGTCCAGATATTTGATTTCACCGATCATTCTGCGAGCCTCATCATCAGATGCTTTAGCATATATTGGATCTGCACGGACTTCTGCTATATTATCATAGAAGCCGTCTTCTATATAGCCGAAGATTGTTCCGATAGGTAGTCCGTTTCTTTGCAGAAATACTTCTTTGGCACTATACCATAATTGGTTAGCATATTGGTCAGCTGTTAAACCTCCGATTTCATTTTTATTAAAAGAGATGTTGCCGTCGAAGTCTAGGCTCCAGTCTTTTTTGTCTAATGCAATGATTTTACCAGTTAGTTCAAGTCCTTTGTTTTTTACATGGCCGAAATTCGTCCACATTGTAGTATAACCGGTACTGTTCGGTATAGATACATTTTGTAGCAGGTCATTGGTTTTCTTGTAATAATAGTTAGCGGATAAACTAATTCTGTTATTCCAGAATCCCATGTCGAGCCCGACATTATATTGGTCGGTTGTTTCCCATTTGAGTTTATCATTCAAAGGACCTTTGTAAGTTTGTCCTGCAAATCCGCTGCTTAATGTTCCGTCCAGAGGATAATTGGATGGTGCAAGTGAAGCGATAGTCTGATAACTGCTGATAGCTTGATTACCGGTTTGACCGTAGCTGAGTCGCAACTTTAAGTTACTGAATATATTCAGGTTTTTGATGAATTCTTCTTCCGATATGGTCCATGCTACTGCTCCTGAAGCGAAGTTCGCGAATTTATTTCCCGGAGCGAAACGACTTGAACCGTCACGACGGAATGATGCTGTGAAAATATAACGATCCTTGAATGTGTAGTTGGCACGTCCTAATAAAGAGACTAGAACTGCTTGTCCTCGATAGCTGGCCGGTGTTTCAATATTTAATGCCTGACTCATATCGAAGTCTTGTGTGATGTCAGTCGGGAAGTTGGATGCATTCATTGTTTTTCCACCCCAGTCCGATTTTTCGTAAGTGAAACCGGCTACTACATTGAGATGATGTAACTTGTTAAATGTCTTATCGAAAGTAACCAATGATTCTGCTGTTAAGTTCTGCCAGAAGTTATCACTCTTACCAGCACGTCCGTTAGATGCTTTACCTTCTCCTGTTTCACGATTGTAGTAACTTGCACGATCGTTTACTGAATAACTGATACCTAGATTCTGACGGAATTTCAAACAGTCGAGGATTTTAATCTCGGCAAACGCAGAAGTAAATACATTGATTGACTTCAGCTCATCTTTAGCTGTATTAA
This sequence comes from uncultured Bacteroides sp., assembly GCA_959606905.1. The sequence goes on from CAUHML010000134.1 coordinate 2,645, forward strand.
CGTATGTACGTGGATTGGCTGACAACCATGCATAAGAATCATCTTCTGTCTTGTCTCCTACATATAATGTCGGTAAATAAAGCATGGCAGAACGGATGATACTATAATCATAAGAATTTGACTTGGCAAACTTAGTTAACGAACGGGTGAAGTTGATATTTAGTCCCGTATTTAACCAAGGTTTCACATGGCTTCCGATGTTGGCACGAACAGCAAAACGTTCATAACCAGAATTCTTGATAATACCTGTCTGGTCTGTATAGTTGCCTGAAAATGCATAGTTGCTCTTTTCATTTCCTCCTGATACACTAAGATTGTATTCCTGTGTTAATGCATCTTGTAAGATCTCGTCCATCCAGTTGGTGCCTTCTACCCATTCTTTATTGCCGTATTCGTCTTCGCGATAACCCGGATTGAGATAATCTTCCGGTGAAGCATAGTATTTACCGGAATTGGGAACGATTTTATCGTTCTCGTCGCGACGGTAGTTCCATTTACCACGATAAGGAAGGTATGAATAAGGAAGATTGTCATAAGCAGCTCCATTGATTACACCCTCATTTACATAATTAGCATAGGTGTAAGCATCCAGCATTTTAACCATTTTGGCTATTTTGGAAAGTCCGAAATTGGCCGAGAACTCAACTTTAGCGTCTCCGGCACGACCTCTTTTAGTGGTAATCAATACGACACCATTCGCTCCGCGAGAACCGTAAATGGCTGTTGCAGAAGCATCCTTTAAAATGTCGATTGATTCGATGTCATTAGGGTTGATCAATGACAGAGGATTAGTGGTGGAGTTGTTGCCCTCGTTGGCTTTACTGCTTGGAGTATCTCCTACCTCAAACGGAATACCGTCGACAATGTAAAGTGGTTGTGAATTTGTAGAGAATGAGTTAGCACCACGTATGGTGATACTTACACCTGAACCGGGAGCACCATCACTCTGGTTTACTTGTACACCAGCTAATTTACCTTGTAGGGCTTGGGAAATGCTGGTCGGGTTACCAAGCATCAAGTCATCACTTTTAATAGAAGCAACGGCTCCGGATAAATCTTTTTTCCTCATTGTACCATAGCCGATAACTACTACTTCATCCAAAGATTGAGTATCATCTTTGAGTGAAACATTGATTGTTTTACGGTTTCCTACAGTGACTTCTGTTGTTTTATAACCGATAAAAGTATACTGAAGAACAGATTTTTGGCTTTCTACTGTTATAGTATATTTACCATTTAAATCACTGATGGTACCATTGTTTTTTTTAACTCCTAACTCAACAATATTAACTCCGGGAAGAGGTTCACCTTTACTGTCTGTTACAGTACCTTTAATTTCAATACCTGCTGCTGATGCAGCTGTATTTATCATCCAGAACATAATCAAAAAGAGCCAGACTCCTTTTGATCCTTTTAGCATCCGCACTTTTGAGCGGGGAAAAGAAAAGAGATTCTTTTTCATTTTTATCAAATTTAAAATTAACTTTAGTATAAAATCTCGTACATTTATTATTGATGCAAAGCTAGTAAATAAGGAATGTAAATTATTGACGTTATTTGCCTAAAACTGATATTATTTTATCATTCTTTATTTTTATAAATATGTGAGTTGTATTGTCGGATAAACTTACGGCTTTGACGTCCTGCAGGTTTTATTAAAGACTCGTCCCATCCTCCGTTTTTGTTTGCTCGCGGAAGAATCATGGAGCAAGTTTCGTTCTTGTCTGAAATGGACCAGTTAACCCAGCTGATCTTTTTGCTTTCCAGCCATTCTACCCAACGAGTCCATTCTGGTATATCTAATGGGCCATCGCCAGTACATTCCATGCCTGCACATTCAGACACAAAAATGGGAATTCCTTTTTCCCATGCTGCTTCAGCTCTATCCCGTAACTCTTGTTTATGAGTGGCGGCATAGAAATGGAGGGTATACATTATATTATTGAATCCTTCTAAAGGACTTTCTGCTACCAGGTGTAAGTCTTGGTCCCAGTGTGGGCTGCCTACAAGAATGATATTATCAGGATCATATTTACGTATTTCAGAGATAATATCAGTTGCATATTCTTTCACACTTTCCCAACTGTCTTCCATAGGTTCGTTGTATATTTCATAAATAATATGAGGATATTTTCCGTATTTCTGTGCCATCATTGAGAAAAATGCTTTTGCTTCTTTTTTTTGTGGATAATAAGTATGCCAGTCGATTATTATATAGAGGTCGTTTTTAATTGCCGCTTTAATCACTTTATTCATGCATTTTAATGCAAATTCCGGATTTTCAATGTAGTTGTCTTCAATAACTGTTCCCATGGCGGCGCGTAAAACGGTACATTTCCAATCTTTTTTCAACCATTTCACAGATTGCTTATTGTAAAATCTGGGCCATAGGTTGTGCCAGCCATAACTAACCCCTCTTAATACAATAGAGTCTCCGGTTTGGCTGCATAATTGATTACCTTTTACTTGTAGTTGTCCCCATTGTTTTACAGGATCTTTACTGTAACTGAATAATGATATCATGGAGAATAAGGTGATAAACAAAATGACTTTCTTCATTTTCATAATAAATTAGGTATAACATATAAGATGGACGTTGCAAAGTAAGCACAAAAAAAATATGTAAAAAAGTGCTTTGTTATCATATACTGATACTTTTCTTACTATTTATTTAAGGCAAGAGTATATTACCTTATTATATATATACAAAAAAGATTAAGCCGGAAAATAAATATGATAACAGATGGCTTGAAGGTTAAAATAGTATATTGATTTGATAATAAAGTGGTTGTATGCTTATATAAGTTGCCGTACTTTTATGAATTAAATTTTATAGATAGATTCATGTTTTATTTTATATTTATCACCTTATGAAAAGAAGTATTTTTTTAGTTTGTTTTGTTGTTTTCGGGGTTGTGTCATTGTCGGCAATTGGCTCGATAGTCTCTGTAGCACAGTCGGGTTGGCAGACTGATAGTATATCTTATGGTATATCTCGAATGGTTGATATTGCATCTTTGCCCCTGTTAGATCGTGGAATCTCTGTCCATTATGAAGGTAGTATTGATAAAAGAGGAAAGAATGCCGACTGGGACTGGAGTCTTTACCAGGATCAACGTGGAGAATGGGTAATATTTGATGTTGATGGTCCGGGATGTATTTATAATCTTGTACAACATCGCTATATGAGTTCAAGTGATCCGCTCTTCCGTTTTTATTTTGATGGAGAAGAAACGCCTCGTTTTAGTTTACATTTATCTGAATTCGGAGAGAAAGAGCCTTTTATAAAACCTTTGGCTGAAAGTTATATTGGTCCGTTTGATAACGGAAGAGGGCCCATACGTGTTGCACGGAGTTTTGTTCCAATGCCGTTTAACAAGGGCTGCCGTGTAACCACCGATGTGAAACTGGAAGGTTATGAAAGAACCAAAGGTGAAGGAGGTTGGGGACATGTTGTATACCACACTTATGCGGACAATGGTATCAAGACCTTTACCGGGAAGGAGAATTATGATACTTTGATACAATTATGGAAGAAACAAGGAAGTAATCTTTTGTGCAAAGATCAATTGGCATATCATCGTAAGTCGGAACAAAAGATTAATGCTGGCGAATCCATTACTTTATTGGATGAAAAAGGAGAGGGAGCTATTGGTTCTTTAAAATTTTATTTTCCGGAGATTAATGAGCAGCACTTGCAGGATGTATGGATTCATATGTTTTGGGATGCTCATCAGCAACCCGATATTTCATGTCCTTTAGCGTGTTTGGGAGGCAACTCTTTGGGCTTTCACGATACCAACTATTTGCTGTCAGGATATAACACAGACGGTTGGTTTTATAATTATTTTCCAATGCCATATTGGAAGCATGCGAAGATAATAATTGAAAATCGTAGTGGCGTTCCTGTTTCTTTGGGATTCTCAGAAATAGCTGTTTCCAGGTCGGTTTATCCCACATCTAATACCGGATACTTTCGTAATACACCATATTATACCCGAAAACATGTGGCAGGAATAGATAGTCCGATAGCTGCTATTCAAGGAAGAGGAAAGATGGTTGCTGCTCATGTTACATGTCATGCCGAACGTTCACATATCATTTCTTGCGAGGGGGATGTTCGTGTATATATTGACGGCAAACGAACACCACAAGTTGAGAGTGACGGTTCTGAAAGTTATGTTTGTTATGGTTGGGGATTCCCGACCCCGCCTGAAGTGCATCCAATGGGAGGGTATGACGGTCTTTCGGATAACCCATGGTCTATGACTCGTTTTTGTATAGGCGATAGTTATCCTTTCTATTCAGAACTGAAGTTTGGAATAGAGTCGGGCGAATATAACAATCAGTATTTGGAACACTCGGGTACTATATTCTATTATGGTCAAGATAAAAATGTACTGGTGAAAACTGATAGTTTGGATTTAAACTCTTCTCGTTCTATTAAACGGCACTCTTATAAAGCTATGGGTAATGTACGCAGAACAAAATTGGAAAGTTTCTTTGAGGGAAATGAGGATCGTATTTTATATGTAGGAGAAACCGTCCGGTTTGAAAGTTTTAGTAGTTTTAGAGTGAATATATCTTCTCAAAATGAAGGAGTGCGTTTGCGTAGGTTGAGCGACCAAAACGATGTTCGACAAGCAGCCCGTGTTTTTGTTGATGGTGAAGAGGTTACAGAACGTTTATGGTATGTAGCTGATAGTAACCCTTATAAACGCTGGCTGGAAGATGACTTTGAAATTCCAGCCAAGTATACTAAGGGAAAGAAATCATTAAATATTCGTATCGTACCAGTTTCTATGTCTAAAGAGGGAAAAAATACTTGGAATGAAGCTGAATATCAGGTATTTTGTTATAATAATTAAGTGTTATAAATCAGTATCACCGTGTACGCCACATAACAAAGTATCATAATCCCTCCTTCAATTCTCGTGATAGTTCTTTTGGCAAAGAACAGCCCGAATAACCAGAGCAGAATACCGGAACCTACCAACGTAAACAGGTCGAAGTTGGTAATTCCGCTAAGACGGAGAGGAGTGATGCTGGCGCTACATCCCAGTACAAAGAATATATTGAAGAGGTTACTACCGATCACATTTCCAATGGCAATTTCCGGATTCTTCTTTAATGCGGCAACGATAGACGTAGCCAGTTCAGGAAGGGAAGTACCTCCTGCGACCAGTGTCAGTCCGATAATCGATTCGCTGACACCCAGGTTGCGGGCGATGCCTGTGGCGCCGTCAACAAACAACTGACCTCCAAAAATGAGGGCAGCCAAACCTCCGATGATATAAAGAATGGATTTCCACCAGGGGAGTGATTTGATTTCTGTCTCCTCTTCTATGGTCGGAGCTTCTATCTGTCCCGCCTGTTCTGTTGTGCTCGGCTTGGAGGCGATGGCAAAGGTGTAACCCATGAAGATAACAAAAAAACAAAGCAATAATAAGCCGTCTACTCTGTTCAGGATATTCTCCGGAGCTTTATCCAGGAATACATCATTGGCACAAATCAGCAAGACAATAGAAGAAAGTATGCAGAGTGGTATCTCTTTTCTAAGTGTATTGCGGGTGATGACAATCGGGGCGAATAAGGCCGTGCAGCCCACAATCATCAACGTATTGAAAATGTTACTTCCCACCACGTTGCCTATGGCAATATCCGCGCTGCCTTTGATGGCAGAAGATACACTGACCGTCAGTTCCGGGGCAGAAGTGCCGAATGCAACGATGGTAAGTCCGATCACGATGGGAGGGATATGAAAACGCTTGGCTACCGAGGCGGCACCGTCTGTTAATCCGTTGGCTCCTAGAAGAATGAGGATTAATCCCCCGATAAGTAATAATATATTCATGCTTTTTTCTCTTTTAGTGGCAAAGATAATCAATTTGGAAATGGTAATGTCAAAAACAATCCGTATGTTTGCTCTGTTTTTAATGAAATGTTAGATTAACCTTAATTATAATCAAGGAATATAAGGTATGGAAATAAATAAAATAAAACGGTCGTTACTGGTGTTGTTCTTTTCTTTCCTGGCAATCGGGGCGCAAGCACAGTTGGAACAGGCGGTTAAGAAGATATTTGCCGGAGATACAATAACGGGCGGACATGTTCCTTTGAA
>CAUHML010000135.1 GCA_959606905.1 uncultured Bacteroides sp.
TGTACCATTGGTAGTACCTTTCTCTAAAATACTGGCACCAATAACCGGTTCCCCTGCCGGATCTTTAATAGTACCTGAAACGGATTGTTTCTGTTGCTGGACAGTTTGTACGGCAGTCACAATTTCTTCAGCCATCACACTGAACGGCTGGGTCGCAACGAAACCTGTACAAAGCAATAAGGCAGTCAAAGCCTTTCGATTTCTTAAGAACGAGTTTGATTTCATCGTTTTTCTTATTAAATTAGATTATAGGTAATAATATTATCCGAATAGAGTTGTGATTAGAAACTCCTTGGGCTGAATTTTGTCACATTCCCAATATTAATCGGGAGCAGATTTATTCCTCATAAGCATTATATTTAAAGTTCGTTTTATCTATTTTTCACATTGCAAACTTAAAGCTTTAAAAGAATAAAAAAGGCTAAAAAATAATCAAGAGTAGTAGAAAAATTAAGCATGAACGATTTTTCTATAGTGAATTCCGAAATTTTATATTCCTCTACTTAAAAGGGATAAAAACGGACTACGGGTTAAAATCACTTCAAGCCGTAGTCCTCCTATAATCTAATTCGCAAGTTAATCAGACTTGCTTTATCAGTATCAACAACGCCTGTTGAAAACTATCATTATTTTGTCAATTCTTCATCAGCCACTGCTTCTTCCCAATTAGTAAACATCGGAATCGCTTCATCATAGCCGTCATATCCATAATTTTGCCGCAACCGCGCACCTGTATTAGCAGTAATAGCCGAGTTGGGAATCGGCCAAAACAGATTACGTTTATCTACTTGATAATTCAATTCCTTGTTGGAAACAATAGGCCCATGATTGAAAATATTGTAGCGCGTAGTACGCTTATACCAGTAGCTTCCTCCATTCAAATCCGTACCACTCTGCTTATCCCAAGTAGACAGATTATAAGTTTCTCCCCATTCATCCGGCTGACCACTGCGAGCAAGACACCAAGAAATACGAGTCAATTCAGGCTGTCTCCATTCTTCCAAATACAATTCCCGAGCACGTTCATCAGCAATGTCACCGATAGTTACAGTAGTAAACATCTTTTTGGCATTAGCACGACGACGAACTACGTTCACATCCTCTGCAGCGCCAATCGGGTTACCTTGGTAGAACTTAGCCTCAGCGCGAAGTAAGTAAGTTTCTGCCAAACGGAACAAGTATAGATTACCATTAGACACACTATTGCCCTTGGTTGCTCCATTAAACTGATTAGCCCCCATATTTTCTTCAGCATTTTGATCAAGTATATATACTTTGTACAATGGGGTCGGGAACCAACTACGAATAGTATCAGAACAAAGCAAATCCCCTTTTCTCACCAACAAATCACCTGATTCCGGATCATAATAATCTTCTGGTGCATAAAGCATCATGTTTTTCCCATAATAAGCAGAATTTGGATTATTGTATTTAAGATCCGTCATTTCCATCCAATTACCTATTTCTCGATTATGACGCATATCCTGCCAATCTGTTTCACCATCATAATTCCAAATGGTCTGATTATAATGATAAGAAGTGCGGAAACAACCAATACCACGTCCCATAGCGCGTACCCAATCTAATTTCGCATCATATTCCCCAGCAGTACGTGCATAATTATAAGTTGGAGATCCTAAGTTATGAGGATCACGGATAATACCATTACTCCAATGCACACACATAGCTCGCATCTGCGGATAGGAGATGAAACCTTCAGCATAATAATTCAAAATAGGCATAATCATTTCCGTATTAGAAGCATCAGTTATATTTACTCCACGATGCAAATCCCAAATTACATTACGTTCTACCGGCCATGTTTCCGGATTACCAGAAGAAACATTCGTTCCAAACGGAGCATTCATTAAAGCCAAACCATGATTGTTAATCAAATCGGTAGCTAATTGTTCAGCTTTCTGATATTCACCTACAACTAAATAACACTTGATAAGCAATTGCTTACATGCTTCTTGGTTGACAGTACCTATATAACCGATCTCTTTCTGTGGAGACACATGTTTTACAGCGAATTCCAAATCATGCACCAACATTTGGAAGATTGCCTCTTTACTCGTGGATTTATAGTTTTGTTTAGGTACTTCAATCAGCTTCGTAATTAAAGGTATATCGCCAAACAATAATACACCGTGATAGTAGGCATAGGCGCGATGAAAGTAAGCACGTCCTAAATATTCATCGCGCAAAGTGGGATCCAACCCTTCTACTTTACCTACATTGGAGATAATAGTATTTGCAAAAGTCACACTATTCCATGTGCGGTCCCAGAAACGTGACATAGCATTCTCATCCCCACCACCTTTCATACCGGATGTCGGAGTTATCTTATTGGCAAAATCGTCTTGCATATCGCCCGCATCGGTTTTCCCATACAGACCAATATCTGTCATGAAATAAAGGGAAGCCATAGGCATCACGTTACCATTTCCGTCCATCAGCATTTCTTTCAAGCCATAATCACACATAGCCAAGGCTGATTGCAAACCAGATTCTGTTGTGTAAGTATTTTCGGGATTGTAAAACGACAAAGGGTCCTGTTTCAAAAAATCATCCGTACAGCTAACGTTCACCAAAGCAGTCGCAGCCAGTACCATACATGCTTTTGTAAATATCATATTGCTTGTTTTCATAATATTTTTCAGAAATTAGAGTGTTACATTAATACCAAAGTTAAAAGTGCGTGTAGCCAATCCGCCAGTTTCGGGATCACCATATTCCCAATTATCAAAGGTGCAGACGTTTTTACAACTTGCAGTAAGACGGATGCGGTCTATCATAAATTTCCTAGTCCATTTCTGTGGCAAAGTATAACCCAAAGTTATGTCATCCAAACGAACGAAACTACGGTTGTAAACTTTATCTACACCATTAGCCAGCCCCGTATTGGGACCTGCAGCATTCAAACGACAATAATCATTAGTCGGATTATCAGGAGTCCAATATTTACGAGCTGCCACATTAAAGCCGTTAGTTACCTGTGACCCTCCGTTCTCCTGATTCAACCAATAACCAGCACGGCTCTTGTGTCCCATATAAGAGTATAATGAAACAGAAAGAGTCAAATCCTTCCACAAAGTGAAATCGTTACGTAAATTCCAGTAAACAGGAGGAGCTGTAGTCCCTTGATAAACCTTATCATTATCATTGTAGACAGGTATGCGAGTACCATCTTCCAAAATCCGGTCATCTTCAGTATAGTGATTCACCACTTTCGGATCACCCGGTTTCTGCCCTACCAAAGCAGCAGAAGCAATGTCTTCAGGAGTATTCTGCCAAACTCCATCGGTTTCATAATACCATATAGTACCGATTGCCTGACCGATGAACCAACCATTGGAGGTATCATCCTTCTCTACACCATTCTCGTCATAATCATAGTAGATATGGTTAATTTTATTCTTATTAATAGAAAATCCTACGGAAGTATTCCATGTAAAATTCCTATTTTGAATATTTGTAGAATTCAAAGCGATTTCAAAGCCTTGGTTCTGTACTTCACCCAAATTGGCCATGATGGAACCGAAACCAGAAAAACTCGGCAAACGCTGGCTCATTATCATGTCTGTTGTTTTCTTCAAATAATAATCCATGTTAGCAGTAAGTCTTCCATTCAAAAATGAAAAATCCAAACCGATATTCCACGCTTTAGTCTTTTCCCATTCTAAATTAGGTGCAGCCAAACGACTCATATAAAGTGGATTGACAACGTTCGAGTTACCATTTTGGTAATATACCATACTTCCACCTGCCAGTGACAAATTAGACAACGTAGAGTAAACATCTCCAAATTCACGGTTACCATTAGTTCCCCAAGACAAACGCAACTTACCCATATCCATCCAATCGTGAGCATCAGACATAAAGTTTTCTTCAGAGAATACCCAGCTAAGCCCAACAGATCCAAAGTTACCCCAAGGATTATTAGAACCGAAACCGGAATAACCGTCACGACGGAATGTTCCTGTAAACATATAACGATCCTTGAAGCTATAGAATAAACGCCCCAAATAGGAAGCAGCAGTATAATGAGTATCATTAGTACTAAAGCCACTCTGAGTCTTGTTAGCCCCTTGCGTATAATGGAAACCTAGAGCATCACTCGGCGTGATGTTACGTGCATTAACATTGTCACTCCAATATCGGTGTTCTTCAGCCTCTTGTACTAAGGTTGCGGTGAAATGATGCTCGCCAAATATCTTGTCCCATGTAATGGTGTTGTTCAAATTCCAATCAAAATTTTTCGACCAACCACGATTCACACCTCGATCAGCAGCAGATGCATTAGGCAAATCAGCAGACATCCAATAACGGTCATAGAACCACTGATAACGAGGAGCAATATTGAATTGATAAGAAAAACCTGCTGGCAAAGTAATTTTTGCATTAAAAATAGTATTTAATACGGTATACCCCTTTTCCAAATCGTAATACTGACGATCAAAGTAGTAATTGTACCCACCATTGGTAGGCAAACCAGACATAGGATATTGCTCATAATTACCATTGTTATCATACATGGAAGCATATGGAGAATTACGCAACATATTATTATCCCAATAATTACTTCCAAGAGATACTTGAATATCTCCATCCGAACGGTCCTGGAAATTAACATTCGCTCCTACCTCCAACCAATCTGTAATCTTCGCATTGATTTTCATGTTAGAACGGAAAGCATTGTATTCATTACCCTGTACAGCTCCTTCATTATTAATGTAACCTAATGAAAAGTAATAATTCACACGTTCAGTAGCTCCCGAAATACTTGCATTATAATCTTGATTGAAACCAGTGCGGAAAGTAGCATCATTCCAATCAACCATACGACCATTCAAAAAATTTTCCATCATCATCGGAGAATTATTGAATTCTAAACGACGGGCAAACAGACCAAGCATGGATTCACTTTCACTAAGACCAATACCACTGACACCTATATTGGAAGCCCATGCTTTCTGTTCTGCTTCTGTCAAGGTACGGGGGTCATCATAATAACCAGCTGGATATAACAAATTACCACTACCATCTTTTGCTTGATAGTAGTCATACAAACCATCCTCACCCTGTCCATACGTATAATACATTTTACGCCAGTCCTGATGAAATTTCAAATAACCAGCCGCATCAAAATAATCGCGATAATCTGATTTTCTAGAAACCGAAAGATTAGCACCTACATTAATAACCGGCTTACCCTCCTTACCTTTCTTTGTCGTGATAATAATGACACCGGCAGCAGCTTTAGCACCATAAATAGCAGCAGAAGAAGCATCCTTCAACACATCAATTTGTGCAATATCATCAGGATTAATTTCAGAAAGTTCACCATAAAAAGCCATACCGTCCAATACAATCATTGGGCTTGCATTGGTACCTAAAGAATTCTGTCCACGTAGCAAAATAGAAGCATCACTACCTTTAGCCGATGCATCATAACCTATTTGCAATCCTGGTGTACCGCGCAAAACATCTTGAACAGAAGTCGGATTTTGATCAGCAATCTTGGAAGGGTTAATTTGTACTACCGAACCTGTCAAGTCTTTCTTACGCATTGTACCGTAACCTACCACTACCACTTCTTCCAACATTTCGCTGTCCTCAATCAATGTTAAATTTATTGGTTGTCCTGCTACAGTTTTCATTTCTACCGTCTTATAACCAATATAAGAGATTATTAGTGTAGTGCCAGGAATTACATTCAACGTAAATCTACCATCAAAATCGGTAATTGTACCATTCGTAGTCCCCTTCTCTAGCACACTAGCACCAATTACAGGTTCCCCCGTAGCATCTTTAATAACTCCTGAAACGGATTGTTTTTGTTGCTGAGCAGTTTGAGCAAAAATCATAATCTCTTCAGCCATAACACTAATTGGCTGAGTTACAATGAAACCTGTGCAAAGCAGCAAAGCCATCATAGCCTTTCGATTTCTTTTAAACGAATTTTCTTTCATCGTCTTTCTTTTATAATTAGATTTAATTAAGGTAATAAACTCTCATTCCTAACTCCGAATTGTATATAAAGGCATCCGGACCAAACCTGCAAAGAACCTAAGTCTATGTTTTCATAAGCATTAGAATTTTTAATCTGTTTTATTTTCCCGAGACAAATATAAAAATATCATAAAAGACAAGTAGAGAAAAACTGAGCAAGAAGGATATAAAAATCGTTCATAACGAGTTTTTAGTTGTCGTATGCTGAATATGTCATGTACATTAACAGAAATATTTTAGAAAATACTATATATTTGTACTCATAAAAGTACCTTTATATGAAACACACATATTCATTTTCAATCTCATTATTATTAAGTTTTATTTATCTGTTCCATGCATCTGCACAACCTTATGTTATCAAACGCCTAGGAGTGGAAGACGGTATGTCCAGCAATTATGTAGTCAGTGTCACTCAAGATAAAAAGGGTTACTTATGGATAGCAACCGAATCTGGTCTTAACAGGTTTGATGGACGTCAATTCAACATCTATACCAAGAATAATTCAGGATTGAGTGGTAACGAACTGAATGTCGTACTTGCAGACCCCTATGAAAACAAAGTCTGGATAGGCACACAACGAGATGGACTTTGTTATTTTGATTATGAAACAGAAACCATATCACGCATTCCTGCCACGGGCAATTATATGCTCAGTAATGATATCACAGACTTATCTGTTGCTGCCGACAGCGGCTTATGGATCACACATTATCATTTCGGAGTTGATTACTATGATCGGAAAACCAAACTGTTTACCCCCTATTCTTCTAAGAATGTAAAAGGTCTGGAAGGTAATAACTGGGTATCAAAAGAAGACGGTAACGGCAATCTGTACATTGGCCATCATCTCAGAGGATTAAGCATTGTATCCCTTAAAGACCGTACTGCAAAAAATTATCAGCATGACCCCAATAATCCTTATAGCATTCCCGATAATGAAGTACGCGCTCTATGCATAGACAAGAATAAGAATGTATGGGTAGGCACCAACAACGGTCTGGCACTTTTCAATCCGCAAAGCGAAAAATTCATCACATTCAAACACATAGAAGGAAATGAAAACTCATTATTGTCAGATCAGATTCTTGATATCAAACAAATGAAAGACGGCACTCTATGGATATGTACCAACATGGGAGGAGTGAGTATTCTCAATCTCAGGGAAAATACATTTATATCTCCAGAAAAGATTACATTCTCCAATATTACGGTAACGAATGACAACCATGGATTATCCGGACCCAATGCACGAAGCATCATACAAGATTCATTCGGAAATATTTGGATTGGCAACTACCGCGGTGGAGTGGATTTTATCAGTTATGCACAGCCATTATTCAACACCATTGCCTATACTATTGAAAAACAAGGTAAGATCAATAATAAACAAGTATGGGGATTATGGGCAGATAATCACCAAATATGGCTGGGAGGAGAAGGTGAATTAGGAATTTATGAAAAAGGAAAGAAAACCAAAAACTTCTCTTTACACGAATGCCGGCTGCACCCACAAACACATATCAATGTGATTTACCAAGACAAACAAGAACGACTGTGGCTAGGCACTTATAAAAATGGCATATTGCTTTATACTCCCAAAGACGGACGTATCACCCGCATAGGAGATAAAGGCTCGGAGTTCCTCGATATCTGCTCCTTCAGTGAGGATATAAACGGCAAGATATGGATAGGTACCCAAACGGGAATTTATTCTTATTTTAATAACCAATTGTCGTACGAGAAAGAATTAAACGCCCAGTTACCCGATATTATGGTACACGGTATCATACGGGACAAAAACGGGAAATTATGGGTAGGAACATTCGGCAAAGGAGTATGTGTGTTTGATGAAGATGATAAAAAGCTTTATAATTTCACAACAGACCATTCATTTCCATCCAATGCCGTGAATTATATGATGGAAGATTCTCGCAAACGCATTCTTGTTGCCACCCGGGAAGGTATTATTATTTTTAAAGATGTAAGTCAACCTAATGTCTTTGTGTCATTCGGTGCAAAGGAAGGTTTGGAAAACACACAGGTACGTGCCATACAGGAAGACCATGACGGCTATATATGGATAAGCACCAATGGTGGCATTTCTCGTCTAGATGAAAAAAACAAAAGATTCTACAATTATAATTATCATGACGGTATACCTATGGGTGATTTCATGGATGGTTCCACTTGCATCACTCCAGACGGTACTCTGTTTTTCGGCTCCCAAAACGGGGCATGTTATTTCAATCCGCGTGAACTATCATCACCACGCGAAGTTTCCCCTGTTACCATCACCCAATTCTTTATCTATAATAAACAGACAGAAAGCAGGGATACCCGGTTACCGGTTCCAATCAGTAACAGAATTGTTGAGCTACCTTATAATCAAAACACTTTCAACATATCTTTCAATGTGTTGGATTATACACAAAGTTCACAAGTAGAATTTTCATATATGCTGGAAGGACTTGAGAATGCATGGTACAGCACCCAAGGAGATAATCAGGTCACCTTCCGTAACATACCGCACGGCAACTATGTGTTTAAAGTGAAAACCCGATTTCGCAATCAGGAATGGAACGAGAATGCAGCACAACTGACAGTGGTAATTGCTCCTCCCCTTTGGCTTACCTGGTATGCCAAATTGGGTTATGTCATATTGTTTATCTTCGCATTATATGCATTGCTCCGTTTTTATAAACGTAAACTGGACTTAGAGAGTTCACTGGAAGTGGAGCGCAAGC
>CAUHML010000136.1 GCA_959606905.1 uncultured Bacteroides sp.
ATTGTGCAAGGAATACAGCAAGAACAAAATAAGGTGACAGGTATTGTGAAAGATAATGCGGGTATTCCCATCGTCGGTGCAACGATTATGGAAAAAGGAAGTACAAACGGCACAGTTTCTGATCTTGACGGAAACTTTAGTCTTCAAATGAACAGTCAAGGAACAATACTCATTTCTTACATCGGTTATATTACACAAGAAATTAAAGTCGATAAAAATGATAAGCTTATTATAACATTAGAAGAAGATACAGAAACATTGGACGAAGTAGTGGTGGTAGGCTATGGTGCCATACAAAAACGTTCGGTATCCACCGCCATCTCAACTGTAAAGGGAGGAAAAATCTCAGAGATGCCGACATCAAATATATCACAAAGCCTTGTGGGTATGTCGTCAGGTATCACCTTACAACAAATCAGTGGAGAGCCGGGAGCCGCTCCGGCAATCCGGGTCCGAGGAGCAGGCTCCATCAATAGCGGAAATGACCCCTTATTTGTAATCGACGGTTACCCCACAACAGACGCAGAACTTTTTAATAATATCAACCCTGCAGACATTGCTGACATTCAAATACTAAAAGATGCAGCCTCCTCTGCCATTTATGGTTCCAAAGCAGGAAACGGTGTAATTATTGTCACTACTAAACAAGGACAAACAGGAAAACCTAAAGTTAGTTTTTCCACACAAGTAGGATGGAGTGAAGCCCAAAATTATGTGGACGTACTAGAAGCTGATGATTATATGGACATGATCATTGAAGCACGTACAAACAACGGAAGTATTCAAAATTTTCCCAAGTTGATTCAGATGAGAGAGAGTGGGAATTACGAAAACACGAACTGGCAAGATGCCATATTCCGTAATGCACTGAATTATAGAGGAACAGCAACCATTACAGGAGGTACAGAAGTTTTAAAATACAACTTCTCTGCCAACTATCAAAATGAGGATGGCATCCTGTTAAACTCTTTTTACAAAAGAGTCGGAATCAAAGGAGGATTTGAAGCAAATTTATCAAAGAAAATAAAACTAGGAGTCAATTTCAGTACAACCTATAGCAAAAGACGCCTCCAACAACCAACCGGTGGAAATACTGAAGACGTAACAGGCGTAATTGCCCAGGCATTGTCTATGCCACCTATACTTCCTGTTTACCAGAATAACGGAGATTATACTCAAATAGCTCAACATTATGCAGACTTAGGACTTAATAACCAACTTCGCAATCCTGTTTCGAATTTACTAGAAAATCGAAATGACAAATGGTCTATCCGCACAATGTCCAATGCCTATTTTGAAGTAAAACCCATTAAAGGACTGACATTACGCACATCGGTAAACTTTACGACTAATGCAGCAAAACAAGATTATTACCAATCTGCCTTTTTACTAGGTAAAAGTTATACAGGTAACAAATCCACACCGGATTTGACTAGCATAGACGGTTACCGTCTGTCTGGATTTGGTTATAATGCCTATTGGTCCACTACAGCAACTTATGATGTTACATTTAATGAAAAACATCATTTGAACACCATGATCGGATATGACTTCGAATACAATAGTGATTTTGAAGTACAACAAGACGATCGGACTGATTCTGATAATCCCATTGCCTATAACAATACATCTATTACCAACGTAAATGGAGCGAAACTGTGGACAGGTTCTTCCGAATACTCCAACTATGTATTTGACGCCATGTTTGCCCGTCTAGTGTATGATTATAATTATAAATATGTCCTTTCAGGTTCTGTCCGTCGCGACCGTTCCAGCAAATTCGGACCGGACAAACGCGCAGGATGGTTTTATTCGGGTTCATTGGCATGGAATATAACCGAAGAAGACTTTATGAAAGATATACACTGGCTCGACATCGCTAAATTACGTGCCAGTTATGGAATAACAGGTAATGATCAGATAGGAAATGATTATGCATGGATATCTACTATCAGTTCAGACCAAAATGTGGTGTTTGGTACAACAGCCATACCTACTTATTATCCTAGCGGTTATTCAAACCGACAATTAGGATGGGAGAAAAACAAACAAATGGACTTAGGGTTTGATATTGGCGTATTCAATGCCTTGAATATAGTAGTAGATCTCTACAAGAGGACTAGTGACATTGTGATGCCAGCCAATATTCCTAATTTCAATGGTATAGCAGGCAGCGTTTATATGAATGCCGGACAAATTGAAAATAAAGGTATAGAAATCCAAGTTTCCGCCACTCCGTTTAAAGGAGATTTTTCCTGGGAAACGACTCTTAGTTGGTCCAAAAACAATAATAAAATTCTTTCACTTGCCAACAATCAAAATCAACTTGCCAATGCAAGTGCAGGAACCAAATGGGGAAATGTAATGAGAAACTATGTAGGACGTCCGATGGGTGACATGTATATGCTAAAAGTTATAGGCACATTTAATACAGAAAAAGATTTAGCCCAATATGCTAAAAACGGGACTCAGGATATTGGAGATTTAATATTTGAAGATTATAATAAAGACGGCACTATTGACGTCAACGATTATCAATTGGTAGGGAACTATCAACCGGATTTTACCTTTGGATGGAATAATACTTTTATTTATAAAGATTTCGATTTGGCGGTCACTATTGACGGACAATGCGGAGGTAATGTAATTTATGCAGCCGCACGTGCTTTTTCTTTAAACCGATACGATGACAATGTACTAGCTGAATCCGGATTAGGACGCTGGAAGTCATCAACCGATCCCGGAAACGGAAGGTCACACAAAGCTGGGACAAATAACCTAGGCAGCAATATTGGCCCCTCCACAAGATATCTTTATGATGCAGACTTTCTACGTATCCGTAACGTATCCCTTGGATATACATTACCGAAAAAATTCTGTAAAATAATAGGCATAGAAAATATGCGCATCAGTGCTAATGTACAAAACCTATGGACTTTTGACAAATATCCAGGTTATTCCGTTGAAGCAAATTATGAAGGGAACTCCGCCACAAACAACGGGGTGGACTTTGGTGGATATCCCATCTCCCGCACATTTACTTTCGGTCTTAATTTTAACTTTTAACAACGATACAATATGAAAACTTTCAATAAATTAATTTCATTTGCGATCATTTCCATGACAAGCCTTACCTATACCGCTTGTAGCGACGGATTTTTTGACCGTTACCCTACCGATTCCATGCAAATGGAAACCTATCTGAAAAATGATGCAGAACTGCAAAACATACTTCTCAATGGTTATTATCACCTACAGGACATCACACTAAATGTGAATTATGTTAATAGTTTGGCTACAGATGAAGGATACGACTATAAAAAAAATAACTCCCTTGATCACATCAGTCTGAACGAAAGTACATGGGATGCGACTTTAGGAATCACTAGTGAAATATGGGAACATTGTTTCAATATGATAAACCGCTGCAACAATGTTCTTCAAAAACTAGATAATGCCTCGGAAACGAACAGAACACAATATGAAGGTGAGGCTAAGTTTCTCAGGGCGTATGCCTATTTCACGCTTGTAAGACTTTTTGGAGCAGTACCTATCACTACAGATCCAATAGATGATTACTCAACCCTTTATGATTATGGACGGAGCAGTGTGAACGAAGTCTACAGCTTGATAAAAGACGACTTGAAAACAGCTATAGCCAATCTGCCAAACTACTATTCCGCCAATAACATGCAAGGACGAGCGACAAAAATAGCAGCTTATACCATGCAAGCAGACGTTTTTATGACATTGCAGGATTTTAATTCAGCTAAAAATTCTTTAGAAAACATTCTGGATTATGCCAATCAAAATAAGGAAAAATTAGATTTAGAAAATGATGTCTTACAGATTTATGCTTCAGACAACCCAATGGGAAAAGAAATCATTTTTGCTGCTCAATACAACAACGGTGCAACAGTAGTGGCTAACCCACTTATGGGACGTTGCATACCAGCAGCTCGACCATCTACTCAGCCCGCTTACATTTATCCAGACGGAACCAGTTCTACCATCACTGTTTCACAAGGCACCAGTTGTCTGTTAATGACATGGGAACTTTACAATACATTCAAAGCCAACAGTAATGACCAACGCTTTCAAAAATTAATATACAATGGAATTTATACAGATGACATATCAGTAGCCAGCAACGAGGTAGACATCACAGAAGAAGGATACACTTACCTTCCTGTCACATTAAAATATTTCGACTTTGGTAATGAGGGTATGACAACTTGTGCTTGTGGTAACGACAATATCATTTATCGATATGCAGATGTATTGTTAATGTATGCCGAATGTTTAAACGAAACCGGCAATACCCCATCTGCCGCCAACTATCTAAATATGGTAAGGACTCGTGCCGGACTATCAAATACAACTGCTACAACACAAAAGGAAATGAGTATAGCCATCGAAAATGAAAGAATGTTGGAACTATGTTTTGAAGGACATAGATGGTATGACTTAATCCGTCGGGGAAGAATTACAGAAGTAATGGAAAAACATTTTAGCCACCGTACACAAGGACTCAACCCTACATTTCAGTCCAGTAATAATGGAATGAATGTAAGTAGTCCATCCGACATCACCGGCACACCTACAACATGGAAGTGGACGGGAACATCCGCTGCTGTTCTGTTTGGAATCCCTTACGACCAAATTCAGCTTTCAAACAATTGGGAGCAAAATGAGTTATATTAATCCTTTATCCATAAAATATGAAAAATAATATCTTAACCGGCAGTTTATATACTGCCGGTATCCTTCTACCCCAAATTACCTTTGCAGAGATTCAAAATGACAAAGTAAGTCCAGACAGACCGAATATTATCTTTATTTTAGCAGACGATATGGGGTATGGAGATTTATCCTGTTACGGCAATCAATATGTAAAAACACCTAATATTGACCAACTAGCCGAAACCGGTACCCGGTTCAATCAATGTTATGCAGGAAGCGGTATTAGTTCACCATCCAGATGTGCATTGCTGACTGGTAAAAATACAGGAAATACCCGTATACGGGATAACATGTGTACAGCCGGAGGTATTGCCGGAATCAAAATAAATCCCAATGGTGATTCCACCATTGTCAGGAGAGCTAATCTATTACCACAAGATACAACCATTGCCACCGTATTAAGCGCAGCGGGTTACCGAACTTGCTTAGTAAACAAATGGCATTTAGATGGCTACGATAAAGGAGCCTCTCCTAATCATCGCGGATTTGACGAATTTTATGGATGGACTATCTCTACGGTACACAGTAACTCTCCTTATTATTATCCCTATTATCGTTTCCACGGTGACTCACTCATCCACATCCCAGAAAATGCAAATGGAAAACATGGTATTCATAACAACGACTTGAGCACAAACGATGCCATCGCTTTTATAAAAAGGAATAAAGACAATCCTTTTTTTCTTTATTTAGCTTTTGACGCCCCTCATGAACCCTATAATATAGATCAAACAGCATGGTATGAAGGACAAGAAACATGGGAGCCTAATACCAAACGCTATGCTTCATTGATTACTCACATGGATGCTGCTATCGGACGTTTATTAAACGAACTAGAACAACTTAATTTACGAAAGAATACATTAATTATTTTTGCCTCAGACAATGGGGCCGCTATCCAAGCTCCTATTAAAATATTAAATTGCAATGCTGGATTCAAAGGTCGAAAAGGAATGCTTTACGAAGGTGGGATCCGAGTACCTTTCATTGTCAATCAACCAGGAATGGTACCTATACAAACACTAGACAATCTTATCTACTTTCCAGATATGATGCCCACATTAGCAGCATTGGCTAAAGGAACGAAGCATTTGCCAAAACAAATTAACGGTATAAACATCTTACCGCTTTTCTATGGAAAGCAAGTTGATACAGACAACCGCTTATTATATTGGGAATTTCCAGGGAAACAACGTGCAGCCAGAAAAGGAGATTGGAAGTGTGTAACCATCCATCCTAATCAACCTCTAGAATTGTATAACTTGAAAGAAGATCCAGAAGAGACGAATAATCTCGCCCAAAAATACCCTAGACGAGTAAAGGAGTTCGATGAAGAAATGCAAAGAATGCATATTCCTACCCCCAATTGGCCTCAACCAGGAGAACAATTCTGAAGTCTATATGTAGAACGAGGGCTAATGCAGTCCTCGTTCTACATATAACTACAAATAATTTTATTAGCAAAAGTATATACAAACATTTTTATACATCCATTTTTAAATAGAATTCTGTTGAACACTAAAAAAACTATTTTCACTGATAACAATGAGATTCTTATTAGCCAATATAAATGTTGACATAAGAGAAGCACAATACTTCCCCCCCCTCAAGATTAAAATCAAGTGAAAACCTTTAAGATAAAGCCTACTATGAGAACTTGACACCCATACTTTCAACAAAGAACAATAACACTTCACGCGTTTTTTTGTACGATAATACAGGATTTGAGACTAAAATCCATGTTAGAAATTATTTATAATTCAGATATTTGCACAACAAAAAGATAAAAGAACATGATGAAATATTTACCATTCTTGTTGTTCCTCTTATTGAAAGCAGGAACAGCTACAGCTCAAAACAATTTAGTAGTCAACGGTATTCCATGGTTTGATGACAAGGGAAATATTGTCAATGCACATGGCGCTTGTATTGTGGAAGAAAACGGAAGATATTATCTTTTCGGAGAATGGAAATCGGACAAAAGTAACACTTTCCCCGGCTTCTCATGTTATTCTTCGGATGACCTTGTAAACTGGAAATTCGAGAACATTGTCCTTAGAGTCCAACCCGAAGGCATCCTCGGTCCCAACCGCGTAGGTGAGCGTGTAAAAGTGATGAAATGCCCTAAGACGGGCGAGTATATCATGCTGATGCATGCCGATGATATGGGATACAAGGACCCTTATATCGGTTTAGCCACCTGCAAAACGATTGCAGGTGACTATCAGTTGCAGGGACCGTTGCTCTATAAGGGACAACCGGTAAAACGCTGGGATATGGGAACTTTTCAGGACACCGATGGAAAAGGATATTTACTGATTCATCATGGTCCTGTTTATCGGTTAAGCGATGATTACCGTTCGATAGAGGCTGAAGTGGCCCACATTAAAGGCATGGGCGAATCACCGGCCATGTTCAAAAAGAACGGTGTCTATTTCATGCTTACCTCAAACCTGACCAGTTGGGAGAAAAATGACAACTTCTATTTCACGGCTCCCCAGATAGAAGGTCCTTGGACGAAACAAGGGCTGTTCTGCCCGGAAGGCAAGCTGACCTACAATTCTCAAAGTACATTTGTATTCCCACTGAAATGCGGTAATGATACCATACCTATGTTTATGGGGGATCGTTGGTCTTATCCGCATCAGGCCTCGGCCGCCACATATGTATGGATGCCTTTACAAGTGGATGGAACAAAAATATCCATCCCTGAATATTGGCAGGCATGGGACATAAGGAAGCTAAAACCGGCGGACGCTCTGAACAAAGGGAAAAAATTGTACGGGGCGTGGAAATCCAATCAAAAAGGAGACGTGTTGGAGATAGCGTTCAAAGGAACTCATGCTGCTATTGTTGGAGAAACAAACCCTCATGGCGGATATGCCAAAGTAAGTGTATTAAATGCCGAGAAAGATACTGTATATTCTTCATTGGTAGATTTCTACAGCAAGTATCCGGAAAAAGCAATTCGAATTATAACACCGAAAATGCCGAAGGCAAATTATACCTTACAGGTTGAGATAACAGGGGTACGACCGGTATGGACAGACAAAACAAAAACAATCTATGGAAGTGATGGCACTTTCGTAACGATAGACAATGTCTATCACTTTTGAGCTATTCCATATCTTATGCAAAAGGGCTGAGATATAGAATGAACCATGCAAAAGACAGAAGAAATGTAACACTGGAAAATTTGAAGTATAATAATTGCTAATATATTAATAACGATGAGAAATATTATAATAATGCGCAATTTCATATTTCTAAACAGAAAAATAAGAAGATTACTTTTACTGTTAGTTACTTTTTTTTGTGTGTTAGAATGATGGGAGAAACGATTATTCCGGATTCCATTTCCAATCCCATTTGCACGGGATTCCATCCAGATCCTTCTATCTGCCGGGTAGGAGAAGATTATTATTTAGTCACTTCATCATTCACATGGTTTCCCGGACTTCCCATTTATCATAGCCGTGACCTGACTAACTGGTCGCTTATCGGTCATGCATTAACCAATCCCAAGGCTATCGACTTTAACGGTATGACGGATAATGACGGCATCTGGGCCCCCACTTTGCGTTATCATAATGGAACATTCTATCTTATTACCACAGCTCATGGCTGTGGTGGCAATTTCTACATGACAGCCAAGAATCCGGCCGGTCCCTGGTCGGATCCGGTGTGGCTGAAAGATGCTCCCGGCATTGACCCTTCTCTTTTTTTTGATGTGGACGGACGCTGTTATTATACAGGCAATCGCTGGGATTTTAAGAGCGCATGGCCTGCCCAGTGTGCCGTATGGATGCAGGAGCTGGACCTCCAAAAAAGATGTCTGGTCGGAGAACGAAAAACATTGGCCTATGGTCATGCGGCTAATGCAAAGTACGCCGAAGGGCCTCATTTATACAAAATAGGGAACCACTATCTATTGTTGATGGCTGAAGGAGGATCGGATTATAAC
>CAUHML010000137.1 GCA_959606905.1 uncultured Bacteroides sp.
TTCTGATATTTGCTAAAAATCTAACGTTATGGAACCTATTCTAAATTTTGCCCAGCTAACGGCCCATCTCAAAAAGCTAAACCATAGAAAACGAATTGCCGTGGTCTGTGCCAACGATCCTAACACAGAGTATGCCATCTCTCGTGCGCTGGAAGAGGGAATTGCAGAATTTCTTATGATTGGAGATTCTACAATTCTGAAGAAATATCCCACGCTCAAACAATATCCCGAATATGTAAAAACTATCCATATCGAAAATCCGGACGAAGCGGCACGCGAGGCTGTCCGTATCGTTCGCGAAGGGGGAGCCGATATTTTGATGAAAGGGATTATCAATACAGACAACTTATTGCATGCCATACTCGACAAAGAAAAAGGGTTGTTGCCGAAAGGAAAAATCCTCACGCATCTGGCAGTGATGGAAATTCCTACTTATCATAAACTGCTTTTCTTTTCGGATGCTGCGGTCATTCCGCGTCCCACGCTACAACAACGCATAGAGATGATTTGGTATGCTATCTGTACCTGCCGCCACTTTGGCATCGAGCAGCCGCGTGTCGCCTTGATTCACTGTACGGAAAAAGTGAGTGCCAAGTTCCCTCATTCATTAGATTATGTGAATATCGTAGAGCTTGCCGAAGCAGGAGAATTCGGAAATGTGATTATTGACGGCCCGCTGGATGTACGTACTGCGTGCGAACAGGCAAGTGGTGATATAAAAGGGATTGTATCTCCTATCAACGGACAGGCAGACGTACTGATATTCCCGAACATCGAATCGGGCAATGCATTCTACAAATCTGTCTCCCTGTTTGCAAAAGCAGAGATGGCAGGATTACTGCAAGGTCCTATTTGTCCTGTAGTACTTCCGTCACGTAGCGATTCCGGCTTGTCCAAATATTATAGCATTGCGATGGCATGCTTACAAGTGTCAAGAGATTGCGAGTGCAGAAAACAGGCCAGTCAGGTCACCAACTCATCATTCTAAATTCACCATTTAAAACTCACCATTCATGAAAATACTGGTTATCAACCCCGGCTCTACTTCTACAAAGATTGCGGTTTACGAAAACGAAACTCCGTTGTTTATCAGCAATATAAAACATTCCGTAGAAGAACTGTCCGCTTTTCCCGAGGTAATAGATCAGTTTGAATTCCGGAAAAATCTGGTATTACAAGAATTGGAGAATAACAAGATCCCTTTTTCCTTTGACGCAATCATTGGACGCGGAGGTTTGGTGAAACCGATACCGGGCGGAGTGTATGAGGTGAACGATGCCATGAAACGTGATACAGTGCATGCCATGCGTACCCATGCCTGCAACTTAGGAGGACTGATTGCCAGTGAACTGGCCGCCACCCTACCCGATTGCCCGGCTTTCATCGCTGATCCGGGAGTGGTGGATGAACTGGAAGATATAGCCCGCATTACAGGTTCTCCGTTAATGCCGAAAATTACCATCTGGCACGCCTTGAACCAAAAAGCAATCGCGCGGCGTTTCGCCAAAGAACAAGGGACGCAATACGAAGAGTTGGATTTAATCATCTGCCATTTAGGAGGAGGTATTTCTGTCGCAGTCCATCACCATGGAAGAGCCATCGACGCCAACAATGCGTTGGACGGCGAAGGCCCTTTCTCACCGGAACGCGCCGGCACACTTCCTGCCGGTCAACTGATCGACCTTTGTTTTAGCGGTCAGCATACCAAAGACGAATTGAAGAAACGTATTTCCGGACGTGCCGGATTGACTGCTCATTTAGGTACGACCGATGTGCCTGCCATCATCCAATCGATAGAAGAAGGAGATAAAAAGGCGGAATTAATACTGGACGCCATGATTTATAATGTTGCAAAAGCGATAGGCGCCAGTGCTACTGTACTTTGCGGGAAAGTAGATGCTATCCTCCTGACAGGAGGAATCGCTTATTCGGACTATGTGGTTTCAAGGCTGAAAAAAAGAATCTCTTTCCTGGCTCCCATCTATGTTTATCCGGGAGAGAATGAAATGGAGTCGTTAGCTTTTAATGCCATAGGAGCATTGAAAGGAGAATTGCCGATACAAGTTTATAAGTAACATAAACTATTGATTTATCGGTTTCACCTTATTTTACTTTATACTTTTATCTGTTATCTCCTTATTTATCAGCATTTCAAGAATTAGGTAAAATGGATGAACCGCAAACCTTACAATAACATTTATGGTACTTATTTCTTAAGAAAGAGTTACCTCCTCCAATAAAACAAGCTCCCAGCTACGCCAAACAATAGTAATTAACTTCAGTTCACCTTTCGCCTTGGCTTCTGCCACCAGCTCATCTTCACTATAACGAAGTAACTGTTCGCGCGCCTCATCAGCAAGGGCACGTATTTCTTTTTCCGAAGCACCGGCTTTTGCATATTTCACCTCAAGCAGATAGGTGAAAGGAGGAAGTACGGGAACCGACAGACTAGGTTTGAAGAAGAAATCTGCAAAGCCTTTATTCAATTCGTATTCCGGATAAAGTTGATAATAACGATACATTCCTAAATAAGCAAGCAAGAAGCCTTTAATGTGCGCTTCACCTTCAATATATTCACGAATACGGCTTTGCTCACGAACAGCGTTGGCGATAAAATCGAACAAAGGTTTCCAATCTCCTCTGAAAGCCATATTCTCAAATAAAGCACTCATCTTGTTCATGTCTATTTTAAAGATATCATGCTTGATGTAGCCTTGTATCAAGAAGTTAAAAAGCTGTTCTCTTACAACTAAATTCGGTACATGCAGGATGGGTCTTCCCACCATATCTACACCTTTGATGGAAAGAAGTCCGAAATAGAATAATAAAGACTTGAAATTACTGGGGTCCGTCATCTCCAATGCAGAAAAATGAGTAACAATGTCAGTAATAATCTCTCCTTGCTCGGCTATTTCCTTTATAACGGAAAAATTCTCTCCCAATCCGTGATCTAGCTTTATCAAGTATGCCAACTTATTAAAGTCGGTGCGAATGTTAGGGTCTACAATTTCTTTTGGCTTTTTATGATGAAGTACAAAAGATTTCAGAAAATAAAGTGCCATGTCAGAATTAAACATACACTGTTCCAATGTATCTTCACTAAAGCAATAATTGTCATAATTGGGTTTCATCATGGCAACTATTTCATCTATAGATTCTTGAAGTACTCCCTGCTCTTTATAATATTCCAGCATCTCACGCAACTCATTCTCACTGAATCCAACCAAATCATTAAACCATGAATCATTTGTGATATTGGTTCCGATGTTAAAGCCACTAGTTACATCATCCATCGTCACCGGACTCACTCCGGTAATAAACAACCGTTCAAGAGCAGCTCCGGTTCCGGTAGTAGCGGATTTTATCACGTTAAAGAAGCCACGAATAAAACCTTCGCCATGCGTTGCTTTCCTGTAAAATTCCGTACCGTAAGTTGAAAGAATGGTATTGGTGAAATTATCATATTCATCAATGAGTAAATAAATACGAATATTTTTCTTACGGGTAGCATAGGAATTAATCGCAGACAGAAAAGCACCGGGTTCTTCTTGTATTTTCTCATCAAGAACATCCCAAATTTCTTTTCCTAACAAATCTTCATACTTAAAGACAAAATCTTTAAGTTTGCTACAACAATGCAGCTTAAACGATAGCTCTACTTCGTTGACATTGGAACTCACTTCCGAAAAATTAAATCGCATGATGAGAAACTGATTGTGAAGCTTCGTCGGATGCCGACCTATGTATAGCTGACCAAACAACTCGTCAAACTGTTCAGCATGATTTACGTCATAATAGGCCTCTAACATAGCCAAAGTCAGACTCTTCCCAAATCTACGAGGACGTATCAGAAACAGATAAGGCGGTTGCATCTCTATTTTTTCAATGAACATTGTCTTATCTACATAATAATAATTCTCTTTCTGAATTCGGCTAAAATCAGTTATTCCGTAAGGTATTTGTTTCATCATATTGCGATTCCTTTCAATTTATCTGTCTCTTATTTCTGCAGACTTTTTTCAATATTCTGCAAACGGCGTTCTAATGCTGCATACTTTTCATCCTTTTCTTTTAAAAGACGCTCGTAGAGTTCAGTGATTTTGTCGATAGGATTGAAGTTGTTAACTCGACTATCATTAATACTATCTTCGGTATCAGACTTAACTATACCCATGCTGATGTTTGCCCCACCTGCACTTTGTTCTGAATTATTCACCGTATTATTTTCAAACACCACCGTCTGTGCATCCTCCTCCAAAGTCTTGAGATAATCGAAAGGGACATTCAATGCACGTGCAAAGCGTTGCAACATCTCATCATCAATCACCTTCATCTTCTCATATTTAGAAACAGCAGGTTGTGAGAGATGTACTAATTCACTCAAACCCTCCTGGTTCATATTCTTTTCAATACGGGTACGACGTATATTGCGTCCGTGATGGACTCTCCCAATTGTCAATTCTTCTGTTTCCATTTTTATTTTCTTTCTTTTTAAAATCCAACAAATATACAAATGAAAAGTTTCGCTCGAAGCAAATATACGAAAAAAACGAATAGATGTGATAATATGGATAAAAGGAATATTACAACCTGACAAATAGAATAAAATGAATACTTCAAACAGCGCATAATGTGTTAAATTATCACGAACTTTACCGCACGAAAGGGCAACAAAACAAAAGAGCTTACGGACATGAAAAGAATATTGACAAATAAAGAATACAGGTTCATAAAAGGGCTCAAAGAATTGATGATTAAATACAATGCGGTGATCTCTACAGATGCGCAAGGGAAAATTGAGATTGTGGTGAATGAAGACAACGAATCATTTGATTTTGAAGCAGAAAGCACGATCTATTTAGGAGCTTGTTTTTCAGATTATGAGTTAAATGAATTACTGGAAAAGAACTTCGCACACATAAAACGAATAAAAGAGGAGTATAAAACAAACTTGTAAACGGATCTATATAATCGAAAAATCATTAATCCTAATCTCTATATAAACACCCCACCGGTTTCTTTAAAACCAACGACCTCTTCCTTTTAAAGGAAGGGGTCGTTCCTTTAAAAGGAGTGAAGCTTTGGTTTTAAAGCAAGAAAAACGACCTTATTAACAGGTATATTTGCCTGTATCATAAACTTTTTAAATAAAAAAGCTCTTTCAAAGAAATTTTTCTCATATCTTTGCGACGTGTTAAGTTAATAAATTGATTAAGGTCGATTTTTGACTGTTTCGAATCGGGAAGTATGGGGGTACTTTCCGATTCTTTTTTTGGGGAGGATATAATAAGGTGTCTTTCATCTTTTTAAAGGTTTTAATAAACTGGATAAATCTAATATATACTAACTCTATATATAAAACAGTTCAACTCCGGAGGATACTAATAAAAAAGAAGGCTGTTTCAAAATTAAATTTGAAACAGCCTTCATTATATATAGAAGCTATCGCTTTCTTACTTCTTTTCCGGTCTTGGCAACAAAACCTTTCTTGAAAGTTTGAATTTGCCAGTTTTCGGATCGATATCAATCAGTTTTACCTCGATTTCATCACCTTCTTTGATTCCGGCTTCTTCTACTGTTTCCAGACGTTTCCAGTCAATTTCGGAGATGTGCAGCAAACCATCCTTGCCCGGCAAGAATTCGATAAATGCACCATAAGGCATAATAGAACGAACTTTACCTTTATAAACTTCGCCTACTTCAGGAACAGCAACGATTGCTTTAATCATGCGCATTGCATCATCAATACATTTCTTGTTTGTTCCGGAAACTTCGATGCGTCCCATACCATCAATTTCTTCGATAGTAATCACAGCACCAGTTTCTTCCTGCATACCTTGGATGATCTTTCCACCAGGGCCGATCACAGCACCGATGAATTCTTTAGGAATTGTCATCGTTTCGATACGTGGAGCATGTTCTTTCAGGTCGGCACGTGGTTCAGCAATTGTTTCAGTAATCTTATTAAGGATATGCATACGTCCTTCTTTAGCCTGGTTCAAAGCACGTTCCAGAATGTCATAAGACAGACCGTCTACCTTGATATCCATCTGTGTAGCAGTGATACCGTCTTTTGTTCCGGTCACCTTGAAGTCCATATCTCCCAAGTGGTCTTCGTCACCCAGGATATCAGACAATACAGCATATTTTTCTTCGCCCGGATTCTTAATCAATCCCATAGCGATACCCGATACCGGTTTCTTGATCTTCACACCTGCATCCATCAATGCCAATGTGCCGGCACATACGGTAGCCATAGAAGAAGAACCGTTAGATTCGAGGATATCTGAAACCACACGTACTACATACGGATAGTCAGCAGGAATCTGTCCTTTCAAAGCACGCCAAGCCAAGTGACCGTGACCGATTTCACGACGGCCTACACCACGTTGTGCTTTTGCTTCGCCTGTAGAGAAAGGAGGGAAGTTATAGTGTAACAAGAAACGTTCTTTTCCGTGTTCCAAAACATCGTCGATAATCTTCTCATCCAGTTTTGTACCCAGAGTAACAGAAGTCAATGACTGTGTTTCACCACGAGTAAAGATAGCAGATCCGTGAGGGCCAGGCAGAGGACCTACTTCACACCAGATCGGGCGGATTTCGGTAGTCTTACGACCATCCAGACGCTTACCTTCGTCAAGGATAGAACGGCGCATGGCCTCTTTTTCTACATCGTGGTAGTAACGATCGATCAATGCAGCCTTTTCGTCCAATTCTTCTTCAGAGAATTGAGCTTTGAATTCTTCGCGGATCGCTTCGAAAGCAGCAAAACGTTCGTGTTTGTTATTGTTTCCGGAAGCAGCAACTGCGTAAGCCTTGTCGTAACATGCTTCGCGAACAGCCTTGCGCAAGTCTTCGTCGTTTACTTCGTGGTTGTATTCACGTTTTACAGTTTTTCCAACCTCTTCAGTCAACTCCATCTGCGCTTTGCAATGAATCTTGATAGCTTCGTGAGCCACTTTCATTGCTTCCAGCAATTCAGCTTCAGATACTTCATGCATTTCACCTTCTACCATCATGATGTTCTCATAAGTAGCGGCTACCATCAAGTCCATGTCAGCTTTTTCCAGTTGTTCAAAAGTAGGATTGATAACGAACTGACCGTCGATACGTGCTACACGTACTTCAGAAATCGGTCCGTTGAAAGGAATATCTGAAACGGCAAGTGCTGCAGAAGCGGCAAGTCCTGCCAATGCATCCGGCATATCCACACCATCAGCAGAAAAGAGGATGATGTTCACATATACCTCTGCGTGATAATTATCGGGGAATAAAGGACGGAGAGCACGGTCTACAAGACGGCAAGTCAGAATCTCATAATCAGAAGCTCTACCTTCTCGCTTGGTGAAACCACCAGGGAAACGGCCGAATGCCGCAAATTTTTCTTTGTACTCTACCTGTAAAGGCATAAAATCTGTTCCGGGAACTGCATCTTTAGCGGCACAAACAGTAGCTAACAACATGGTGTTGCCCATGCGAAGCATTACAGAACCGTCTGCCTGTTTTGCCAACTTTCCCGTCTCGAGTGTGATGGTTCTTCCATCAGGTAACTCGATTGTCTTAACAATTGGGTTAATCATAAAAATTGTTTTATCTATACTTTTTCTTTCAAAATTCCTGCAAAGATATACATTTATCGTGGTAATCAGGTGGAAATGAGGTAAAAAGTTAGTGGTGAACTGATTTTTTTTCAAAATTAGGATGAAGAACCCGGCAAAATGCTTTGACTAATCTCGAAAAGAAGTATATTTGCATCTCGTTAATAACACACACTATATGAAAAAGGTTACTTTTGCAGCGCTCGCCGCACTTACTATTACTGCTTGTAGTTCCGGCCCTAAATTCCAGGTGAACGGGGATGTATCAGGAGCCGACGGTAAAATGCTTTATCTCGAAGCTTCCGGTCTGGAAGGTATTGTTCCGCTCGATTCAGTGAAGCTGAAGGGGGAAGGTACATTCAGTTTCAAGCAGCCTCGTCCCGAATCACCCGAATTTTATCGCTTGCGGATTGACGACAAAATCATCAATTTTTCTGTAGATTCTATCGAAACGATTCAGATTAAAGCGCCGTATGTGGATTTCTCCACTACTTACACGGTGGAAGGTTCGGAAAACAGCAACAAGATAAAAGAGCTGACGCTGAAGCAGATCCGCCTGCAAAAAGAGGTGGACGACTTGCTGGCAGCTTTACGCAGTAACAGAATGGGGCACGATGTATTTGAAGACAGTCTGGCAACGTTGCTCAACAATTACAAGGAAGATGTCAAGGTAAACTATATTTTCGCTGCTCCCAACACGGCAGCCGCTTACTTTGCCCTGTTCCAAAAACTCAATAATTATCTGATATTCGATCCGTTGAACAATAAAGATGATGTGAAATGTTTCGCTGCTGTCGCTACGAGCCTCAACAATGCGTTCCCTCATGCCGTACGTTCCAAGAACCTTTATAATATTGTAATTAAGGGGATGAAGAACACGCGCCAGCCACAGGCGAAAGCATTGGAAATTCCTCAAGAGAAAATAGTGGAAACCGGCATTATCGACATCGCCCTGCGTGACGTGAAAGGAAATGTGCGCAAACTGACCGACCTGAAAGGAAAAGTCGTATTGCTCGATTTCTCTGTATTCCAGTCGCCTGCCGGTTCTCCTCACAACCTGATGCTTCGCGAACTATATAATGAATACGCAAAACAAGGACT
>CAUHML010000138.1 GCA_959606905.1 uncultured Bacteroides sp.
AAACAAAGAAAAGGCCTTTCGTCTACTGTATGATACTTATTATCTCCCTTTATGCCTCTACTCTGTACAATTCACAGGCTCTACGGAAACTTCAGAAGATATTGTACAGAATCTATTTGTCAGTTTTTGGGACAAAAACTCACATACCACCATTTCCTCCAATCTGCACGCATGGTTGTTCAATGCCGTCCGTTTCTCTTCACTGACAAAAGTGCAGCGAGAACGTTACTTTTCTTTAGACGAAATGGAAGAAGAATCTTATTCTCCTATCGATGACTTTTATGATGAGGAAGAACTATTGCAAAAAAGAAACCAGCTACTGACTGAATTAAAAAAATTGCCAGAACAAGAGTACAATGTTCTAGTCAAAATTGTTCTGGAAGATAAAAAGTACAAAGAAGTAGCTGAAGAGCTCCATATTTCCGTAAATACAGTAAAAACCCATCTATCACGCGCACTAAAAATGTTGCGTCGTTTCAATATGATAGAAATTCTAATCTTATTTAATTTATAAATTTATTCAGATTTTTGTCACCCATTTTGCGTATTTGTGATACTTCTGTTAAACTGTACAACAATTATGCAAAAGAGTAAAACGGAAACACTAATTCAAAAATACCTGTCCCATCAGCTTAACGAGCAGGAATTGGAAGAATTAAAGCTATGGATTGAAGAAGACGCATCGCATAGAGAAATCTTTGTGAAGTTACTTTCACTCCACCATGTAAACAACCAACTTAACTTATTACATCAGTTTGATAAAGAAGCCTCATGGAAGTCTATTCAACACCGTTGTAACCGGTCCCATACTATTCATCGCCGTATCGCTATTTATTCCTCGGCCGCTGCAATAGCAATACTAATAGGAATTACCTCCATTTTATATTTCAATGGCCAGAAGCCAGTACCTGCCATTGCCCAAAACGAACAGCCACAACAATCCCCTCTTCCCAAAAACACAGAAACTCCTAAAGCCACCTGGGTACAAGCAAACCATTCTGTAGTTCCCCTCTATGAAAACCAACGGGAAATCAATGGAAGTCATATCAACAATGGAGAAATCATATTTCCTCAAGAAAGTGATTCCCCCCACAAACCCAAACTGGATACTGAATTATTACAGAATAAAATTATAGTGCCAAAAGGTTCGGAGTACGCAATAGTATTAGCTGATGGCACAAAAGTAAAAATGAATGCGGACTCTCATATTGATTTTCCGGTTCAATTCGGAGATACCCGAGAAGTCACTTTGGAAGGAGAGGCCATGTTTGAGGTAACACACGATGAAGCCCGCCCTTTCATAATAAAAACACACGACCATGCTATTTATGTATTAGGAACAACTTTCAATATCTCGGCTTATCCCGATGAAGAATTATCAGTAACCTTAATTGAAGGAAAATTAAAGGTAAATGCTCCATCAGGTGAATATTATCTACTACCAGGCGAACATTACTCTTCTGCACAATCAAAAGTTTCCAAAGTAGATACTGAATTCTATATTTCATGGACTGAGGGTGCTATGGAGTTTGACGCAATGCCATTTCCTTTGCTGATAGCCCGTCTGTCCCGATGCTATAATGTAGATATTCAAATAGCATCCAAGGAATTAGAAACCATGAAATTCACCGGAGTTATTTTCCGTAACAAGCCTTTGGACTTTGCACTAGACATCATTCATCGTGTATCCGATGTCAAGTTTGAGAAAAAGGGAGAAACCATATTAGTAAAAAAACAATAATCAAGCCCTGTATAACAGGAACATTCTAAATTATTAAATAAGTTATTTGAGTTTTATGAAAAGAAACGAGCTTTGGAAGCGTTTAGTAGCTAAACCTCCAAAAATGAGGTTTTTAGTAATGCTAATGTGCATATTCTGCACATTCAACGCTGTGTTTGCAAATGTATCAGCTGACAAGACAGTCACTATCAAAAGTGAAAACATCAGTGTGAAAGAGGCCCTTAACATGGTCAAAAAGCAAACCGGCATTAATATCATGTACGAAGATGCAACTTTAAACAATGTACCTTTGAAACTAACATTAAACAAAGAACCTCTGGAGCAAGCACTTTCAGTGATTTGTAGCCAGGCAGGTATGCGTTATGAGTTGGTAGAAAACAATTATGTGTTAATATTACCGATTGACAGAAATGCCAAACGCAGAACGATTACCGGAGTTATCAAAGATGATACGGGTGAACCGGTCATTGGAGCTTCTATTGTCATCCAAGGTACAACTTTCGGTACTGTAGCCAATATGGATGGGCAGTTCATGTTGTCTTATCCCGAAAATACTAAAAACGACGAACTGATGATCAGCTTTATCGGTATGCAGACGGTTAAGGAGAAAATTGGTAACAGACATGTCTTCAATATAAAAATGGAAAGCGAAGTAACCAATCTGGATGAAGTGGTCGTAGTAGGTTATGGTACTTCTTCTGTAAAAGATTTGACCGGTTCTGTGGCTTCAGTAGGGTTAAAACAATTAAGTCAATTAAATACTCCTAATGTAACTTCCATGCTTCAAAACTTGGCCGCTGGTGTACAGGTATCACAAAATACCGGTGTACCGGGCGAAACAGTCCGCGTGCGTGTGCGTGGTGCTACCTCATTGACCGGTTCCAATGAACCCTTGTATGTGATCGATGGAGTTCCTGTAGAAGATCCCAGTATGCTGGATGCAATTTCGCCCAATGACATTCAGTCTATGGACGTACTGAAAGATGCTTCTGCGGCTGCTATCTATGGTTCTCGTGCTGCAAATGGTGTAGTTATCGTTACCACCAAAAAAGGAGTAGAAGGTTCCAAACCCACCGTCAACTTCAATTATAATGTAACCACTGATGTCCAGATCAAGAATTTCCGTATTTTATATGGTGACGAATGGCGCGAAACAGTACGCCGCTTCGCTAAAGAAACCTTGGTATATGATCCGTCCAACCAATATGCATTAGAAATTCTTGAGCCTAATTCCACTGCATTAGGTAGTGCTAATACCAACTGGTTTGACGAAGTGAAACAAACTGCCATCCGCCATAATGCCGACTTGACTGTAAGCGGAGGCAGTAAAGTATCCAAATACCTTATTTCATTATCAGTATTCGATCAGCAAGGTATGGTCAAAGGAGGTGACCTGAGCCGGTATAACGCACGTGTGTCTACAGAAATGAATGTGCTGCCTATCCTCCGTTTTGGTATTAATGCCAATATGAGCTATACAGACCAAGATAATGCAAACACTTCACTATTTAGTGCGCAAGGTTTCCGTCCTGACCTTCCTATATACAATGACAATGGTGAATTTGATTTATCAAGTGGCAGTGCCAATCCGGTAGCTAACACCTATAAGAAGAACCATAATAATATTTACCGTATCATGGGAACCGTATATGGAGAAGTTGATATCTGGAAAGGATTCCGCTTCCGTTCCAGCTTATCAGGTAATTTACAATTTACTGAAAACAATTCATTTAGTCCAAGTTTTCTAAGTACTAGAAATGAAGCTAGCGGATCTGAATATCATTATAAATATTCAAAAACCGTATTCGACA
The DNA here is from genome assembly GCA_959606905.1 of uncultured Bacteroides sp. The sequence continues at coordinate 3,553 of CAUHML010000138.1, forward strand.
ATACATTGAATTATAACTATGAGTTCAACAAGAACCATGTACTGGATGCCGTAGCCGGTGTCTCCTTTGAACGCGGCATCAGCCGTAGCACCACCATGAACGGCCAAACTTATCCGGATAATGACATCTACACCAATCTGGGAAGTGCTGCAAGCATCTCATCTTGGGGCAACGGATATAATGCAAGTGGTTTGTTCTCTTCATTTGCCCGTATCAATTATAAATTAATGGAGCGCTACCTGTTTACTTTTACAGGACGTTATGATGGTTCATCCATGTTTGGTTCGAACAACCGTTATGGTTTCTTCCCTTCGGGAGCCATTGCGTGGCGTATCTCTCAGGAAAACTTCATGAAAAACCTGACATTCATTAATGATTTGAAATTGCGTGCCAGCGTAGGTACTACCGGTACCCAAAACTTAACCAGCTTCTCTAATCGTGATTTATACGAAGCAACCAGCTATAATAATCTATCAGCCATTATACACAAACAAGTGGGTAACCGCGACATCCGTTGGGAAAAATCGACCCAATATGATTTAGGTCTTGATTTCGCATTGTTCGACTACCGACTGACCGGTTCTATCTCCGGCTATATCAAAGATACCAAAGACTTGATCTGGTCATTTGATTTCCCACCCAGCGCAACCGGCGGCTCCATGCAGATGAACCGTAACATCGGAGCACTGACCAACCGCGGTATTGAAATAAACCTGGTGGGCCGTGTATTATCTACTAAAGACTGGAGTTTGGATTTGACCTTGAATATGTCACATAACAAGAATAAAGTCACCAGACTGGTTGAAGAAGGTAAAGCACAATCAGCTATGGATGTAGTGGTTCAAGGCAGCTATGCCGACCAAGTATTGGCTGTAGGTTATCCAATGGGAGCTTTCCATGGTTATGAATATGCCGGTATCATACAAGACCAGGCCAGAATAGATGAATTGAACGCCTATGCTAAATCAAAGGGACAAAGTTATTACGATGGGAACTCCTTAAAACCGGGACATTTGGAAATCAAAGACCTGAACGGGGATGGAATCATCAACTACAATGACCGTGTTATTATCGGTAATCCTGATCCGGATTTGTTCGGCGGTTTGACTGCTAATTTATCTTATAAACAATTTAGTTTGTTCGCCAACTTCGGATATCAGATTGGTGGCTTGAAGATCTATAACAAGACATTGCAGAATCTACCCGGACAATTAACCGGTTTGATTGACTATGGATTGAATGACAGATGGTCTGACACCAACAAAGATGCCAAATACCCGGCCTTGTATATAGGTGACGGTGTACCTAGACTCACCGATCATGAATTGTTTGATGCCTCCTTCTTCCGTTTGCAGGAAGTGCGTCTGACTTATAATTTACCTTTAAACAAAGTAATTAAAGGACAACTATTTATCTCGGCTACCAATTTGTTCACGATCACCTCTTATCCGGGAACAGACCCTGCTACCGTAAACAGTAACAGTAATTATGGCGGTAACTATGAAACCTCAGCTTATCCAGGTTTCCGCTCTTTCTCGGCAGGTTTAAAAATTAACTTATAATCATTTAAATGTATAATCGAATGAAAAAATATATATTCTTAGCTTTACTTACAATGGGCGTTTCCTCGTGCCAGTTGGTAGATGTCTTGGACCAAAAGCCCGAATTCGAAGCAGATTTAGACGGCGCCATCACAACACCCGCTGCTGTAGAGTTAGCTTTAAACGGAATCTATTACTCCTTGCCCGGGAATGGGTTCAATGTCATATTTCCTACAGTAAGTGGTTCATTCAAAGCCGGAACCATGTGGCGTCAAGAAATTGTAAGCGCCGGTAATGCCGTTTACTACTCCGAGCGAATGTTGCCTACCCTATCATTCAGTGATGCAACGGAATGGGACGCAGATTACGCTGTAATCAAAAATGCCAACTTCCTGGAAACAGCCTGTAACCGTATGAGTGACGGAGAGTTCTCAGGAAACCGTAGAGCCGAAGTGTTAGGTGAAATAGCCTATTTACGTGCTCTGGCCTACTTCAACGTCTTGGTTCGTTACTGCGAATTTTGGGATATGAACAGTGAATACGGGGTGGTCATGCGCAATGAAGCTCCATCCGTATCCAATGCTTTGAAGGCGCGTAGCTCCGTAGCCGATTCTTATCAATATATTCTGGATCAACTGGAAATAGCGATTGAAAAAGCTCCTGATTGGAAAAAGCTTTCACAAGCTTCTAAAGAAGCAGCCAAGGCATTAAAGGCAAGAGTATTGCTGTATGCAGGAAAATACACAGAAGCGGTAGCAGCAGTCAATGATGCGATTGATACAAATGCTCCATTGCCGGAAGCAAACTACGGTGACGTTTTTGATAAGTTTTCAACAACCAAAGAGATTCTGTTCGCTCGTGTATTCGACCAAAAAGATGCAACCAACACTTCCACCCGCCAGCAATGTTATGGTAACAGCCCCACGAAGAAACAAGGCTATTGGGGGCCCACCAATGAGTATGTGGAACTGGTGGGGGATGATCCTCGCGCCGATGCCATCTTCTCTAAAGTAGACAGTTTGATGGACAGCCGCAGTTCTGCCGTGGCTTATAATCTGAAGTCAGTGAAAAAGCTGCTGAACGATGCCAATGACATGCCTGTCATCTTCAGCCGTGTTTCCGAACTTTATCTGATTAAAGCCGAAGCCTTGTATCGTTCGGGAGCCTCTATATCCGAAGCCTATGCACCGATCCGTAAACTACGCGAAAGAGCAGGAGCCGAAATTATTCTTCCAGCCAATAACGAAGAACTGGAAACGGCCATATTCAACGAATGGATGCTGGAATTGTCTTTCGAGAACTGGCATGAATGGTTTGCCATGATCCGTTTTGCAGGATACACGGAGAAACCCGATTTCACCCGTCTGCTTGCCTTGAACAAGACGTTAAGAGAAGCTTTGGAAAAAGAATATGAGAAATCGGAAGCACAAGGAGACAATTATTACCAACGCATCATAGACCGCCGTATTGATGCCATTCCGTCGTCAGAAATCAGTTCTAATCTGGAATGTAAACAAAACCCCGGTTATTAACATATTAAATTCAAAGACATGAAAAAATATATCTTACTCATTTTCGCATGTATCTATGCGATTCACTTAAATGCCCAAAATGCAGGAATCAATTTCCTGCACGGCACTACTTGGGCAGAAGCCGTAGCCAAGGCCAAAGCAGAAAATAAACTGATATTCATTGATTTCTATACCCAATGGTGCGGACCTTGCCTGAATATGGCACAAACCGTATTCTCATTGCCTACAGTGGGTTACTACTATAACCAAACTTTCATCAACCTCAAAATTGATGCTGAAGAAGGTGAAGGAGTTACATTAGCCAAGAAATACGGTGTACGCAGTTATCCCACCTATGCATTCATAGATCCTGCTACCGAAGAAATCGTCCATCACAGCAGCAGTCGTCAGACTCCCGAACAGTTTATTCAGACAGGAAAAGACGCAACCGTTCCTACCAAACGTTCTTTTTACCTGCAAGACCAATATACCAAAGGAAACAGGGAGCGTGCTTTTTTAATTGATTACATCAATTATCACTATTCAGTCTATGCACGCAAGAACGTACAGACCGCTTTTGACGAATTAATAAAAGGAGGCGCCAAACTGACTGATCCGGATGTATGGGAAGTATATGTAAACACCATCAACGGCATGAACCCGTACCTAAAGCAAGTATCAGACAATTATGCAGATTTCTGTCAGCGTTTCGGTAAAAAAAATGTTGATGCCAAACTGGCAAAAGAAACTTCATACGGCGAATTGGCGGAAATTGAAGCCTTATGCAACTATGAAGGAAAAGATTTCAACCTGAAAATGATCCGTATCAATAATGATATCCGGGAACAAAAGTATGAAGCGGCAGCTACCCAGATTGATGCGATGATTGCAGATACCACAATCAACCAACAAGAGTTGATCGGCAGATTGAAATTTATCGCCCGTTTGGGATACAAGGCAGAGGAACTTCCCGAATTCTGGTTCAACAAATGTGTAGGCTATCTGCAATACATTGCTTATAACCAAACAGACAGAGATGATGCTTTCATCCATCAGGAATATGCAGCCGCCTTGGAAATGGTGCTTCGTAAACTGAACGGCAAAGCCCCCATCCCTGCCAGCCTCAGCACAGAACCCGCATACGGAAAGAAAGTCTATAACATGCGTCCCGATGCATTGAAAATGAAACCTAAAAGAAAAAAATAAGATGAGAACTCTAAAATCCATCCTGGTACTTGGCCTTGCGCTGAGTACCTTCACTGCTGCGGAAGCTGCAAAGCTCACTTTTAAGGTCACCAATCCCAATGAGAAGGTCAAAGTTATATTGACTTTCAGCCAAAGTGGCGAACAAAAAGAAGTAGCGATTGACGCCGCAGGAAACGGCAACATAGAAATCACGGGATTCACTCCGCAATATGTAACCATGCAATACACACGCGGACGCCGTACCCTTTATTTGGACCCTAATCAAGACCTTACTTTGTCATTCGACAGTGATAACATGTGGAGAAACACAACCTTTGAAGGAGCAGGCGCCGCTATCAACACCTATCTGGGAAGCAAAGAGCTCCGATCACTCGGCATGCCCGACATGAAAATGCAGGAAGCCGCCCTTATACACAAAGGAGACAGCCTGTATGCAGTCAATTGCCAAGTATTGGAAGCCGCAAAACTTCCGGCCGATTTCACTGCACAGGAAAAAATACGTCTGCAATTCTATACGTATTATTATTTCTCCAAATACGCTTTGTATCATCCTCATTTTGGAAAGGATGACAACTATATTCCTTCCAAAGCATATTATGAGAAACTGGAAGCTATTACTCCGATCAATGCCGGTTTATTAGCGCTGAAAGAATATAAGGCTTTCCTTCCCGATGCTATCAGCGCCTTTAGTAATAAAGGAAAAACGATTGCATCAAGTTCAACAGAACAATGTGTAAACTACATAGATGCAACCATACAGGATGAAAAGGTTGCAGAATTTCTGATTGACCAATTTG
>CAUHML010000139.1 GCA_959606905.1 uncultured Bacteroides sp.
CCTGCATACTGGCCACGGGTAATAAAGCTCCCAACCAAGGCAAATGTTTTTTGATCTTCATAATTATTCTGATTTAATGAACTGTACTTTTTGTCGGTTTTGTGTGACTGACTTATGTAGCAAAAGTAGAGAAGTTTTTTTTCTATTCTGGAAAAATACGAATCAATAAAGGAAAAAAACAGGTAAATAAAGCCTCAAAATAAAAAAACAACCTATCACAGAATAGAAAAAGAGAAGATATAATCCCTATATCTTCCCTATTTCATTATCTATATTATTGCCATTCAATCTGCTGATCCTCATCCGGAATCTGCGTATTGATATTCCGCAGAAGCGTCATACTACCTTCTACTTTATATTTAATAGGAATTACATCTACCCCGTTTCCACCGTAACTAAAATCCTCAAAGTCATATTCAAACATGACTTGAACATAACGCCGTTCCAAATAAGGGCGTGTGGCATCCATAACTGACGTTTTGCTATAAGTTGGTGTTCCTATCAACTCAAACTTCATTTTATTTGTCGGATCATCCGGCACCATGTGCAGTGTTCCATCCTCATTAAAATGCACGTTTATTTTGTATTTCTCACGTACTTCTTTATCCAAATCCTCACTGATTAAACCTGCATAAAAGAAAACGGTATTATCATTTATCACATATCCAGTCCGCTTATTCGCGGTTCTTGCATTCGTATCCGGCTTACCGTTTATGTATGTGTATACTTTCATAGCCGAAGAAGTATATGAACCAGAATAATTATTGAATGGGATTACACGCAACAATGCTTTCGCATAATTTTTGCGCGGATGACTTTTATAATTATAAGAAGGGTCATCAACAATAGTTAAAGGCAATACCCATTTCTCCAACATATCGATGCCTTGCAAATTAAAATCAATATTCAATTGTTCCACAGAGAAACCGGCCGAAATATGTACCGTCTTAGGAAAATCATATTTATCTTCCTCCAATGCTGTATACCACAATTCCGGACGATGAATGCTGAAACGCTCTATATTCAACGTTTCCAACGTATCTTTATCCACTGCTATATGTACTTCCCTATCCAGTGTATTCGTCGTAGACCCGCTAACAACGATCGGTAACCGATAAGTCACTTTTCCATCTTCCTTATATCTGACGTAAATATCAGTAACTCCTTCGCCCCCTGCAAGAATAGGCGATTTGAAAGATATATATTGTTCATACTGTTCGTCTTCCCATTCATTATTACAGGCAGCACTCAATGTGACAGTAGCCAATATCATTAAATAAGCATATATATTTTTCATATCATATTCTGTTGTTTTGAACTAATCATTATATGTCCATCCTGGATTTTGTGTCAACCTTTTGTTCCGCTTCAATTCTTCATGACTAATCGGCCAAAAATACAATTTACGGGAAAATGCAGTCGGTAGATCTGTAATCTCTATCGGAGTATAGAACTGTTCTTTTTGGTCCTTAGAATCCGACATATAGAAATTGCAACCATAATTCTTTTTCGATTCTTCCACTTCTGCATCTTTCCATCTACGCAAATCGAAATAACGCTGTCCTTCTGCCATCAATTCTATTTGACGTTCTTTTTTCATTTTTTTACGGAATTCATCCTGACTCTTGTATACAGTCTCAAGATCATAGTCTGGTACACCCGCACGACGACGAATCGGGCGGATTCCTTTTTTCATTTCATCAATATCACGCTTAATAGAATAAGTAGTAGAACCATCCCATGAAGAGACATCATAGTTGGCTCCTTCTTCAAGTTCATTTAACGCTTCAGCATAAATCAACAGGATTTCAGCAAAACGAATAGCAGGTTCTGCTTTCGGTTTAATCTCCTTACGATTAGTATCATCCGGATGCACATACTTCATGATGCCAATACCGGAACGCAAATAGACACCTGTCCCCGAGAAACCATCTGTGTTGATACCATAATAATAATTAACTTGTTTCTCAACATCTTTTTTATAATCTACCGTTTCTGCATTTTTTAACAAGGACCACACACAACCATTAAACGAAACGGAAGCATAGAAACGCGGTTCACGATTAGCATATTCCTTATATACTCCCTCTTTCAAATGAGGGTAGGTTTCAGCTTCGGCTTCCTCTTTGGTCACAAAACGCTTATCTGCAGGATATGTTTCTTTAAACTGTTCTCTATTGAATTCCTCTCCATTATCCATATAATAAGCATCACACATTTTCATTGTCATGCCATAAGCATTGCTCCCACCACCAAATACCTTGGGCATTTGGAGCCTCACCATTGCAACGAGACTGTTGTCTCCCTGATTACGTCCACGACTAAAAATCAGTTCCGGATTTTGGTACATGGCCAATGAGCCATTGAAAACTTCACGATAGGATGCATAAGGATCTATATCATTATAACCACCTTGATCCCATGTCTTCTCCGAAAAATCACCGTCTTGACAAGGAGCGACAGTGGCAGGATATCCCGGCTCCGATGTAGTGACTGCTTTTTTATGGTATAGTTCGTAACGATGTCCACTGTTACTTCCAGGAAGCTCCATTACATCTTTTGCAGCAGCTGCAGCTCTAGCCCATTTATATTCATTATATTCCTGTGAGATCAGGCATCTTCCATCATAATCTACCAAATCCGAAAACTTATCTGTATCTTCCGGACGAGGATTATTAATCGGACTCGCCGCATAAAGTAATGCTCTGGCACGTGCGGCTAATGCCGCACCTCTCGTTGGACGTGAAATTTGGTTCACCGCTCTGGTCAAAGGCAGATCTTGAGCTGCCAAACGCATTTCGGTCTCTATATATTCTACACATTCATCATACGAATTGCGTTGAACAGCCAAATCGTCATAACTACTTGTGTAATCAAGTCCCTCGTCAGGCAACAAAGGCACAGGTCCATACCTGCGTAACAACAACCAATAATAGTATGCACGTACGAAACGAGCCTGGGCTTTCAAATCGGCTCTTTCTTCTTCCGTAAACTTTGTATTCATGTCAATATTTTTGATGAAGATGGATGCCTGACGAATACCTTTATAACTAGCCCCCCATGATTGATACCAATTTTCATCATAAGTTCCGGTTTTGAATTTCTTATAATCACCGAGACTATTGCCGCCGAAATAAATATCATCGGCAAAATTCCAGAGAATATTATCTCTGGTAGAGACTTCCATATTATTGCCTCCTAAGAAAGAATAAGCATGTACCAGCCATTCTTCCGTATATGTTTTATCAGTAAACACATCTTCCAACGACCTCCGGTCAGTGAAATATTTGTCCGAATCCAGACTATCCGTACAAGAAACGGCAATCACACTTAATAAAACACCAATATATAGTTTATATATCTTTTTCATTTCACATTCATTTATTAGATGTTAACAGTCAATCCCAAAGTAAAGACTTTAGCCAGCGGATATTGTTCTCCATTCGAACTACCCATTTCCGGATCCCATTCTTTGAACTTGGCAAATGTCAATAAATTGGTTCCGATGAAAAATATGCGGATTTTATTGAATCTCATCTTATTTACAATTGATTTAGGTAAAGTATAGCCAACTTCTAATGTCTTCAGACGTAAGTAAGAACCATCACGCAACCAGAATGTGGATTTTTTATAGTTGTTTTCATTCCCTCCGTAAGTAAGCCTCGGATAAGAAGCATTCGGATTTTCGTTGACAGGAATGCCTAGAATCTTTGCCGTTCCCGGATCTACCCAGCGATCTTTTACAAGATTAGTAAAAACATTACCCCATTGGCTGTCACTAAAGGCGTGCACACTGGTACCGTTGATAAAGAAAGAAGATTTACCCGAACCTTGGAAATGAACATTAAAATCAAATCCGTTCCATTGTGCTGAAACACCAAAACCATAAATCAGATTTGGCTTAGTAGTTGCACCGATAGCTACCATATCAGCATCATTTACAATGCCGTCTCCATTGACATCTTTATACTTAATATCCCCTGGTTGTACTTTATTCCAAGTTTGTTTCGGACTGTTACGGATATCATCATAATCTTTGAACAAGCCGAGCGCAATCAAACCTTTTGCCTGATTCACTCGATAACCGGCTTCTGTCTGATAAGGATAAACAGCATTCTCTTCATCCTTTTCTAATATCTCGTTCTTGCTATAAGTCATATTTCCTCGGACGGTTAAGTTTACTTTGCCTATTTTTTGTTTATAAGCAAAATTTCCATCAAAGCCTTGTGATAAAACACTTCCCACATTAGCTTTCGGATTGCTTCTTACACCGACTATACTGGGGAGGTATTTTCTCTCCATATAAATGCCGTCACGCTGTTCGTGAAAATAATCAACAGAAGCAGTAAACTTATCATTAAATAAAGACATATCTACACCCGCATCATGTTTGGTTGCAATCTCCCAAGTAACACTTTCCGAAGCCAACTGGGTATACAACATGCCGTTGTATTTATTGTCTTCAGAGTCATAGTCACTCCAGGTCCATCCCGGATAATATTTCACCACATCTTTACCATCGACCTTTTCCGTATATTCATTAGCAAGAGTGTATAAATAAGGGAAACGCTCACCTAGTTTATCATTACCCACTTTTCCGTAAGAATAACGCAGCTTAAACATATTCATCCATTTCAGATGCTTCTTGATGTATTTCTCTTCAGCAACATTCCAAGCTACGGAAAAGGCAGGGAAGAAACCGAATCGATGTCCGTCGGCAAAGTTTTCCGAGCCGTTATAACCGAAATTGAAATCTGCAAAATAGCGGTAATTCCAGTTATAACTGAAACGTCCTGCCACCCCCATGTGACGCTTGGCAATACCATTCTTTACATCAGTACCGATATCCACTGTAGTCCGGTATGCATCTTGACTATATTTCAACGTTCCGCCTAAATGATGTGCTTTGAATGCACGATTGTATTGCAGAATAGCCTCAAAAAACTCACGGCGATCACCAGTTGACGAGCTTGTTTGTTGCATCGGTTTCTCGATACTTTGCTGTTTTAATATAATATCTCCGTTGTCATCGCGCTCACGTTGGGCACGCCATGTCTCCGGCATTCTCTTACGAGTAATCGAGCTCTGGTTGTCAGTGTCAAAACCGAATCGACCTTCAAAACGCAGTCCTTTAGTAACAAAATCTAATTTCTGTTCCAATGAGATGTTCGTTTGTATCTTGTTATTCCAAATCTCCTTATAACCGGTCTGTGTGGCAAGCGTCCAAGGATTCTTCCGATTCTCACCCTCACCGAATGCAGGTATGGAACCATCAGAATACATAATAGGAATACTAATCGGATTTTGTCCTAACAAAGAATACCATACATTATCACCTTGTCCCGGAGCATTCCGTTTTTTCAATGAACCGGACACACCGACTTTCACAAGTGTTGTTTTCGTAACATCAATATCCGTATTCAAACGATAATTCCAACGTTGACTACTGGGATTAGTATTATAATCTTTACGCATCGCTTCATCTGTCTTATACATCCCTTCCTCATTAATATAGCTAAGAGATACAAAATATCGTGCGGTACTACCTCCACCATTCATATTTAAGTTAGCACGGTAAGTCATGGCTCCGTCTTTCAACAATGTATCCATCCAATCTACATTCGGATAGAGATCCGGATCAAGTCCTAATCGTAAAATTTCCATTTCATCATCACGATAGATCCGTTCCTGGTTGCGAGTAATACGTGCTTCATTCATCAACATCGCATAACTATAACCATCTGCAAATTCAGGTGTGATAGTGCGTGTATTATAAGAGCTTTCCACCTTTGCATTGATATTAATTTTACCTTCTTTACCCTGTTTTGTAGTAATAAGTATTACTCCGTTAGCACCACGGGGACCATAGATAGCCGTAGTGGAAGCATCCTTCAATACCGTGAACGTCTCAATATCCTCAATATTAATATCATTCAAATCACGTTCAAATCCATCCACTAACACTAGTGCAGCACTATTGGCACCAAAAGTAGAAATACCACGAATCCAGAATTCGGAAGTGTTTACACCTGGCTGACCGGAAGTTTGCATGGCAAGTACACCTGCCACATTACCAGCCAAAGCATTCGACAGATTTGCTGAAGGATTAGATTTCAAGTCATCTACATTCACAGTAGTTACAGCACCAGTCACTATCAATTTTTTCTGCGCCCCAGTTCCCGTTATAACAACTTCATCAAGCTCGCTGGCTTCTGATTCTTTCATAGTGACATTGATCACACGCTGTCTCTTCACCAACACTTCTTGCCTGTCAAATCCGATATATGAAAACACCAGTCTAGAGAACTCTTCAATATTAATTTTATAACGTCCGTTAATATCTGTAATAGCCCCTAAACCAGCCTGATCTTTTACAGTCACATTGACACCGATTAACGGTTCATTGTTCATATCTGTCACTACTCCCGTAACCTCTATTTTCTTTTCCTGAGCAGAAAGGGACATAAAGATCCATAATAGACAAATAGTGATAAAACTTTTTCTTCTCATGTGTTTGTTTTTTATTCGATTATTTGTTCTCGTTATTCTGGAAGAATCTCATCCATTTGGTTTTCACCAGTCTGTTCATCATCTGATCCTCCTTCTCCTTGTTCATCCGCTTCTTGCTCTTTTGCAATCTTTCGAATCTTAAAGTTTCCCGTATCTCCTACATAAAAAGTTTTTGTCTCTTCATCATAAGCCAAAGCAACCGGTTCATTAAAACGAGCTCTTTCACGTATTTCACCATTTTGCTTTCCCCATTTATAGGCACTGGTTGAAGCGGAACCACGTCCTGCAAAAGTAGAGACAACTCCATCTGGGGTCAGTTTACGAATACAATGATTTTTGGTATCTGTAAAATAGAAATCATAATGATCCTCTTTTCCCGCATCTTCATATTCTTCATTATATACAAATACGCCTTGTCCCGGTTTATTCAGGCGGGCATTAATACCCACTAAATCTTTATAGTCGGCTTGTCCGGACTGTCCGCATACAATGTATGGAGTAACCAGTTTTCCTGTCTCTTTATCATAATTAGAACGAAGTATATAATGCGATTCATGCATGATAATGTAGACATATTTGCCTGTAGGATGAGGCACAAAACTAAAATCAACACCACTATTCGGAACGCTGAACGCCAGAATTTCAGATAATCCGTCTCCACCGGGAACTGGTGGATTAGCATTCCAATTTTCTTCATTACTAATATTGTATCTGTATACGAGCCCTGTGGCACGATGATTAAAATAAATATCACCGGTTTCCGGAAGAATCATTGAGCCGTTGCAAGCATTACCGCGTGTCAGTATCGTCCAACTAGCATCTTTAAAGTCCTGACCGTCCGCACTACTACCACGCTTTAATATAATATTACTCCTATTGGAACTGCCACCACCCTGTGGACATGCTATTACCATATTACCTTCATCAGTCCATGTTATGGAAGTCATACGAACTATATTATTAACTTTCTTTGTATAGATCATCTCTTTTTCTAAGTCCAGAACTCGTAAAGGTCTATTCTTTTCCTTATCAGTACCCGTTTGAGACAAATAAAGGATATGATGATGTTGAGGATCAAAAGAGAACCAATAAGGATATTCTATCTTTCCACAATCATTGAACGGACGTGGTTCGGTCTCAATATTTCCCTGACCTAGTTCGTTTACCTCTCCACACAAATCCGTTACTACCGTCTGAGGCTCATATTGGTATTTTTCCGATACTACGACTACCTGTTCTCCAATTTTCACTTCAACAGTTCCTTCGAAGCATCGTTCAGGTGTTTGACAGTATATACTATTCCCCTTAGAACTAATGACTAGTGCTTCTTTTCCTCCTACTTTTACAGATATAATGGAGCGATCTGTCCCAAAATTACTACCATAGATAATCATCTTCTTTTTTCCACCTCCCGACTTAGGTGTGAAATCCGTCACCTCTATCGGCTGATTCGGATCATAAGGTGCTACTGTTGCGTCTTTGTCGTCTTTACAACTGCCCAAACAAATTATAAAGAGCACAAATAGCATCCTCCATAGAAGTTCCATGCTTCCATGTCTCATTGTTCTACCATTCATAATAAATTAGATTTAAATTATTGATTATTCTGAACTTTATCCATTAATACTTTCATCCAGTATCCTCCGATCACCGAACGGGCTCTGAAGCCTACCCATCTACCGCTGTCTGTATGGTGCCAGTCGCTGATAGGTACACGAGATACTGTTTCATTGATATATTTATAGACAGGATCAGAGAATTTTTCAAAGGTTACTTGATCCGGAGACATAGCTGCCGTCCACATTATCCAGTCGGATTTTGTGTATTCTTTACGAGAATCCAGCGGTAGCCCGTAAGGATTCTGCTTTGTCAAGTAGTAGTTTATTTCTTTTCCGATCACATTGTTAGGAAATAGATTCAATTGCCACATTTTATCCCAAACCATGTTATATTTTTGGCTCCAAGTGTTTTTACGGTCAAAAGCTAAACGGTAATGATC
>CAUHML010000140.1 GCA_959606905.1 uncultured Bacteroides sp.
TCGAAATAATTTTTGTTTTAATCTCTTTTTCTTTTCGTTTTAATTTGTATTTTTGTCCCGTCAGCAAAATGAGATAATACCTATGAAAAAACAATTACTGATCTTTTTAACAATTTGTTGTTTCCCGTTTATGCTAAATGCACAAATGCCGGAACGTACTCCCGAGAATATTGCAAAATACAAAGAATTGTGCCGTGCTCATATTTATAAAGATATGAAAGGCATGTATCGTGAAGCCGGAGGAGCTTTAGTCTTTCCATTCCTTGCTCCGGGAAGTAATCAATACTTGGATATGCTATGGGATTGGGATTCTTGGTTGAGCAACATCGCTCTGCGTCAAATCTTATTAGAGAACGGCACGGAAAAGGATAAGCAGGAGGCCCTGAAGTACGAACAGGGATGCATCCTCAATTCCTTGCACTATGGAGGTATGGACGGTTGGATTCCTATCTGGATAGAACGGAATGCCCCTAGCCGCGAAGAGATGTTGAAAACACGGAACCCTTGGAAAAGCAATATGCACAAACCTACATTGGCACAACATGCCGCCTTTATTGTCCGCAATATGAACGGGGATGCGGAGTGGTTGCGCGATGATTTTTATACGTTGCAGGCATTTGTCTGTAAATATTTGAATTTTCATCGTCACAAGGCGACCGGGTTATTCTATTGGGAAACTGATGAGGCTATCGGAGTTGATAATGATCCCAGTACTTTTTATCGTCCTCAAGGCAGTTCGGGATCCATCTTCTTGAACGCGTTGATGTATCGCGAATTACAGGCTATGGCATACTTGGCCGGCTGTCTGAATTTGGATGATATAGCAGTTTCCTTTGAGAAAGAAGCGGCGGTATTGAAAGGAAAGGTACAAGAACATTGTTGGGACCCGCGTGACCGTTTTTATTATAGTGTGGATTTGAATCTGCTTCCGGTGGAGAAACCGGATATAAAGGGGCTGTACCCGGGACAATTGTTTCTGCACGTAGGGCAGCCGCGTGATTATGATTGTTTGATTCAGCGTCTTAGTGTGTGGAGCGGATTTATGGCGATGTGGGCTGAAATAGCCACTCCGGAGCAAGCAAAGGAAATAGTGCGGATTCATTTTCATGATACTTGCTCCTTTAACGCTCCGGCGGGAATCCGTACTTTGTCTCCTTTGGAAAAAATGTATAATGTACGTGCCAGTGGGAATCCGTCTTCCTGGCAAGGTCCGGTTTGGATTAATGTGAATTATCTGGTCTTTCGTGGATTGGTGAAATATGGATTTACGGAAGAGGCCCGGGAATTGGCGGAAAAGACCATTTTGCTTTTGGGACGTGACTATGAACGTTTCGGGGCATTACATGAATATTATCTGCCTGATAATGGTGAGCCGGTATTGAATAAAGGTTTTCAGAACTGGAATTTACTGGTGTTGAATATGGCTGCATGGTTGGATGGGAAACCGTTCGTTACTGAATTCTAGGTATGAAGCTGCCTCTTGACATAGAGCGGGAATTAATTCGGAAACTTATAAATGGAGACAAGATTGCTTTCAGCCATCTTTTCTCTTTTTATAAGTCCCAGGTCCTTTATTATTGTGTCCATTTTGTCAAGGATAAAGAGATAGCTGAGGATATAACACAAGATATTTTTTTGACCGTTTGGGAAAAGAAGGAAGATATTCGGATTGAGCAGTCTTTTTCCGCTTTTCTTTATACTATAGCAAGAAATCGTATTTACGATATATTTCGTTCTCTGTCTGCCCGATCTGTGCTATACGAAAAACTGATGGAACAGGCCATTGATTATGTAGATGATGTAGAGAAGAGTCTGGAAGAAAAGAATATTCAGGAATTGATTGCACAGGCTTTGGAGCAGTTGAGTCCGCGCCAACGGGAGATTTTCGAATTGAGCCGGAATAGAGGACTGTCTCATAAAGAAATAGCTGAACAACTTGGTTTGTCTGTTTATACCGTGCAAGATCATATAAAAAATGCATTAGAGAAAATTCGTGCTTATCTGATCCCTTTCATAAGTGCCTGTCCAATACTTGTAAGCCTAATCATATTAAAATACGTTAAACCATAAGATTCCTATCCCCACCTTTTGCTTTTGATTCGTATCCTTTATAGAGAAACGAAAGAAATGCATAATGAAAGAAAAACAAAAGATACATTATTCGGTTTGGAAAAGATTTGTTGACGGTATTTATACCTGTAAGGATATTGAGGAGCTGTTGGCAGACAAAAAGACAGACCGGTCAAAAGACTTTGATGAAGCTTCTGCTTGTTTATGGAAAACTGGTGAGGAAGAGTCTTCATCCTCATGGGAGGAATGGATTTCCAATGAGCGTCAGGCACTTCAAATTATCAGCAATTACGAGGACAGGCGTCGGAGTCAATCTATCTATTTAGTAAAAAAATGGGGGAGCATTGCTGCGGCTGTATTGCTTTGCATCGTTTTGAGCGTAGTTTATTTTGCTAATCCGGCAGACATGAAGGTTGCTCAATATGAAATACACGTACCTTATGGTAAAAGACAAAAAGTGGTGCTCCCTGACGGGACAAAAGTGATCTTGAATGCAGGCTCTTATATGAAATATCCGAGGCAGTTTGGAAAAGAAGACCGTTACGTTCATTTCAAGGGAGAGGCTTATTTTGATGTAGCTAAAAATAAAGACTGTCCTTTCATTATTCAAAGTCAGGATTATAAAATACGTGTTTTGGGTACTACTTTTAATCTGAATAATTATGAAGATAGTGAGGAACTGCAACTGACTCTATGCACAGGAAAGGTGCTGATGAATTTCGGCGAAGAACAATTGAAACTGACTCCCGGAGAGCAATTGGTATTGGATAAAACCAATATGCATCTGGAACGTGAGCATGTGAATACTCAAAATTATATGTTGTGGATGCAGAACAAGTTATACTTTAACCGTACTCCGATACAAGAAGTGACGAGGAGGTTGGAACGGGTGTATAACTACACTATACAATTGGACTCAAGTTTTGTCTTTAATAATTTTCTTTCAGGTACGCATGATAATAGGAGTTTGGAGGCGGTTTTGGAGTCCATTCGCTTGGCTACGGGAATTAAATACAGGAAAGAAAACAATTCGTATATTCTATATAAATAATACCTTAATAATTAAATAATCAAGATCTATGAAACAACATGCGAAGAGGGCTTCGTGGGCCCGAGTATTGCTTGTACCGACCTTGTTGCTAGGTTCGGCATCTATGGCTGCTTTCCCTGTGCATGCAGCACAAGTTGAATTGAATCAGACTGTTACATTGCAGATGCGTAAAGTAAAATTGGCTGATGTGTTCAAGAAACTGAGTAACCTTTCCGGTTATGAGTTTTTCTATGATGAGAGTGTTGTCCAAAAGTATAATATGATTGATATTGATTTGGACAATGTAAGTTTCGACCAGGCTTTAGAGCAAATCAGGAAACAAACTAGTCTGCAATTGAGCAAGGTGAATAATACCATTGTGGTGAGTCTTGCCAAACAAGTACTGGCATCTTCCGGTAAAGTACAGGCTTCCAGGCATAGAGTCACCGGTAGAGTAACCGATGCTAATAATGAACCGCTGATTGGGGTAAGTATAGTTATTCAAGGAAATAGCGGAGGAACTATAACGGATATTGACGGACGTTATACGTTGGAAGAAGTGGATGCCGATGCCACTTTGGTCTTCTCTTACATCGGTTATGTTCCACAGAAAATAGTTGTCGGAAATCAGCAGATATTGAATGTACAAATGAAAGAAGACAACCAGACTTTGGAAGAAGTCGTAGTAATAGGTTATGGTGTGCAAAAGAAAAGGGATATGACCGGTTCCATTGCTTCTATTAAAAGTAAGGATATCACAGCTATTCCTACTACCAATGCCTTGGAGGCATTACAAGGAAAAGTAGCCGGACTTGATCTTACAAACTCTTCGGGGCAAGCAGGAAGCACACCTAATTTTACGATCCGTGGAGAGCGTTCATTGACGGCTAGTAATGCTCCGTTGATTCTTGTGGATGGTATTGATTATGGTACCTCGCTAGATATAAATCCCACTGATATAGAATCTATTGAAGTGTTAAAAGATGCCTCTTCTACAGCTATTTATGGAACACGGGGTGCGAATGGTATTATTATGATTACGACTAAAAAGGGAAAAGAAGGAAAGTCAAAAGTATCCTTTAATGCTTTTGTTTCTTCTACCATGATAACTGATTATCCTGATATCATGGATGCTGAAGAATATGCCCAATACAAAAGAGAGGCCTATCGGGACAGAACAACAGGAAAATACGCAGAGGATGCTGCTGTATTTGCTCCTGAAGAACTGACTTATCTGGAAAAAGGATATGATACGAACTATCGTGACATGTTGATGCACAACGGATTTAACCAAAATTATGAGGTGTCTGTATCCGGGGGCAATACGAAAACCAAACATAATATATCTTTGGGTTACAGAAGCGAAGAGGGACTCTTTAAGGATGATAATTATAAACGGTATAATGCCCGTGTAGCACTGGACCATCAATTGTTTGACAATGTGCAGGTAGGGACAAACATTATCTATGCCTATGTAGATAAGAATAATCGTTATAGTCCGCTGAATATGGCTAATAAAATTGTTCCTATCTCGAAACCTTATGATGAGGAGGGGAATTTAGTGATGTATCCGTCTCCCGGTTATAATACTCAGATGAATCCGTTGATTGACGATCAGGAGGGCATGCGTGTGGATAATACCATCCAGGAGCGTTTCTTCGGCAGCTTGTACCTGAACTGGAATATCACCAAGGATATTTTATTCCGTACAACGCTGGGATTGAACTCAGTGAATGTGCGTAGAGGCTTTTTCTGTGATAAGAACTCGTTGCAGGGAAGTGGCAAGGATTCACAATCCTATAAAGAGCACACCATGACACGTAATCTGACATGGGAGAATGTGCTGACTTATTCAAAGGACTTCTCTGATATCCATAGTTTGCAGGCAATGGTTGGAACCAGTACGATTCTCAACTCTAAAGAATATACCTATGCAGGTGGAAAGGGACAAGTATATGCTGATAACTGGTTCCATAATTTGTATTCCAATGAAAAAGAAATCACTATAAAGAGTTCACTGGTCGATCAAAATCTGGCTTCCTTCTTTGGGCGTGTTAATTATAAATTGATGGATCGCTATATGCTGACTGCTTCTTTGCGTGCCGATGGTTCTTCTGTTTTTGCACCAGGTAAGAAATGGGGCTACTTTCCGTCTGTAGCACTGGCCTGGCGTATCAATGAAGAGAATTTCCTGAAAAATGTGGATGCTATTTCAAATTTAAAACTCCGGTTGAGTTGGGGACAATCTGGCCAATGTGCTATTGATCCTTATCAAACCGTTGGTTTGCTGGGTAACTCCACTTATTCGTTCAATAATGAGGGAGCTTATGGATTCTATCCTAAAACGATGTCAAACAAGGAACTGACTTGGGAAACTACCACGCAGTATAACCTTGGTCTGGATTTCGGATTTTTTAATAATCGTATTTCAGGTAGTATTGATATTTACAAGGCAGAAACCCGGGATATTTTAATGAATCGTGTAATTCCATCTATTAACGGTTATGCTTCGGTTATGGAAAATATCGGTAAGACTGAAAGTACTGGTGTTGATTTGACACTGAGCACGGTTAATATTCAAAACAAGAACTTCTCCTGGTTCTCAGATTTCTCATTGTCACACAATAGGGAAAAAATAAAAGAACTTGCTTCGGGACAATTAAAGGATGAGGCGAATGCTTGGTTTGTAGGAGAACCTTTCAAAGTGTTTTATGATTATAAGAAAGAAGGTATCTGGCAATTGGGTGAAGAGGCTGCCGCTGCTGCCAATGGACAGGAACCGGGTGATATAAAGGTACAGGATGTGGATGGTAATGGTGTCATAACGACAGATGATCGTATCATTTACAGTCAGCGTCCGGATGTAACTTTTGGTTTCAATAATACTTTTAATTATAAGGGGTTTGATTTGTCTGTATTCTTGTATGCTCGTTTGGGTCAGTGGATTGCGTATGATTATAATACTACGTATCGTATCAATGCGTTGGAAAATGGTGGAAATGTAGATTACTGGACTCCCGAGAACCCTACCAATGCTTTTCCGCGTCCTAATAAAAGTAAGAGTTATACACAGGTTACTTACTATTCAACGTTGAAGTATGAAGATGGTTCTTTCTTTAAAATACGCGATATTACGTTGGGATATACTTTCAAACCGGAACTTTTGAAACATCTCAATCTATCCAGACTCCGTGTATATGCTACAGCAAAGAATTTCTTTACTTTCAGCAAGATTGATAATTATGATCCCGAACAGGGAGGAAGTATTTCTTTCCCTATGACAAAACAACTTGTATTTGGTCTGAATGTAGAATTTTAACTGGTAAAGAATGAAAATTATGAAACGAATTACATTATTATATGCATTGGCAGCTACTCTTATGGTTTGCTCGGGCTGCTCTGATTTTTTGGAAGAACACAATCGTAGTGCGGTTACTACCGAAGGTGGTTATTATGATACTGAGAAAGGTTTTGAGTCTTTGATTAACTCTTGTTATACTCCCTTGCGTTTTTGGGGTGGAAAGTCTGCTGCTATGGCATTCAGTGAAACGGGAACGGATATATTGGCTCCGGGCGGCGGTTGTGATTATCCCGCCATTGTTTCTTATCAGAATGATTTTGATGGGACCAATCCTATCAGTAAAGAGTATTATGACCGTTTTTACAAAGCGATCAACTTTTGTAATACAGCCATCTATCATGTAAAGAATGTTCCGTTCAGTGATAAGGCACTTACCAGTAAACGAGAAGCAGAGGTGCGTTTCTTACGGGCGTATTATTATTGGATTCTGGTGGAAACATTTGGAGATACTTATTATACGGATCAGCCATCGGAGTCTATTGTTATGGCACCTAGGAAAACCTCGGTTTCAGAGATTTATACTCATATTTTTGAAGATTTGGATTTTTGTATGGATAGCCGGTTGTCTGTTGCGCAATCGGATGGAGGGCGTGTTACGATGTGGGCTGCCAAAGCTTTGAAGGCTCGTTTGCTATTGACTAGAGCAAGTGAATTGAATGATAAAGCATTGTATGAACAAGCCTATACTTTGGCAAAAGAAGTGATTGATAATGGCCCTTTTGAGTTATCAAAGGATTTTGCCTCAGTATTTGATATGGAAAATTCTGATGGAAATGGCAATAAGGAAGTGATTTGGTATATTGATTATTCTTCTACCAATCAGTTGTATAATCAGGAAATGGATAATGATATTATTCGTTCAGGGGGTAACCATACTCATTTGATTTTCTGTATGAAGTATGATGATCAGCCCGGTATGGTCAGAAGCATAGAATATGGTCGTCCTTTTAATCACTATATGCCGACGCGTTATTTGCTGGATTGTTATGACGAGAATATAGACCAACGTTTTGAAGTGACTTTCCGTTCGTTATGGAAGGCTAATGGAGGAAAAACCGGAGATAACTACCCTTATATGGTACAAGGGGATACTGCTATATGGATAACAAAAGATGTTGTTCCTCAGGTAAAGCGTCAGTGGGCCAAAGGACGTTATCAGATACTTGATCGGACAGATATTTATCATGAAGATGGTTCTGTAAAAAGTCAGAAACAATGTATGCCTATCTCTAAATTTGAAGACCCTACTCGTGCTACGGTGAACGAGGATCGTGGAACACGGGATGCTTTTATAATCCGTGTGGCAGAAATGTATTTAATTGTGGCGGAAGCAGGAGCAAAAGCCGGCAAGGCGGATGCGTTGGCTTATATGAATATTCTTCGTGCCCAAAGAGCTAAGGCTGGCAAAGAGGAGGCTATGAAAGTTGCTCAAAGTGACATTGAGGATATTGATTTCATATTGGATGAACGTGCTCGGGAATTGGTCGGAGAACAATTGCGTTGGTTTGATTTGAAACGAATGGGAAGTGAAATATTTATCCGTCGGATAAAAGCCGGAAATCCTGATGCCGGTAAAAATGTGAAAGCTTATCATATGTTGCGTCCATTTCCACAAACTTTATTGGACGCCATAACGAATAAAGACGAATTTTTACAAAATGAGGGATATAAATAGGCTTGTAGGAAATAGGGTGAAAAGGTAGTTAGGAAAAATGGCAGCTGTTGGTTCTTATACCAAAGTTGCCGTTTTTTTCTATTTTAACCTTGTATTTTATGTCTAATTGATAATTTATTCTAGGAGGAAATCTACATTTGGTTATCTTTGTACTTTGTTTGGTAAATCGATATAAAATGGAAAACACAATAAAGTTAAAATATATATGGGGCATCTTGTTGTTAGCTCTTCATTTTGTTTTTGTCAAAGGACAACCGATTTGTGTTGCACGTCAATATACTGTTAGAGATGGATTGATTCAAAGTAATCCGGCGCAGATTCTTCAAAGTCATAATGGTTTTATAT
>CAUHML010000141.1 GCA_959606905.1 uncultured Bacteroides sp.
TTGCACTTGTGAATGGTGATGAGGGCTGGGAAGAACTACGTTATAAAGTGGAACATTCTGGTATGGAATACCGTAAGGAAGTATTGAATATTATTGATTCTGTTCCGATAATGAAAGGGCGTGAGGGACAGTTGCAACGTTTGAAAAGAGGAGTGCCCTATCGTTATTTGGAAGAACACTTCTTTCCGCAACTGCGTCGAGCAGGATACATCAAGGTGTATTACCGGATGAAGAATGGAACCGTATAAATCTCAATATATAATAATTTATTTTTTAATCATAAAACGAAAAATGAGAAAGAATTATTTTCTAATCGGAGTATTTGCGCTGGCAACAATAACGTTTGCTGCTTGTAGCAGTGAGGGCAAGCTAGGCGAAGAAAGAAGCGATGACAATGGTAATACCGAAGTCATAGAGGGAGAACCTACTTGGGCGAAGTTTACATTTAAACTGGGCAAAGATGGTGTTGTAGCACGTACAACGGGTGACACACATGAAGGTACTACTACAGAAAAAAACATCAAAAATCTGCGGGCTTATATCTTCAATGAATCCGGTAGCTTTGAAGCAAAGACGGATAATGCTACTGTAGATGAACATGGCACGGAGCACACTGCTGTATTGAAACTAACTTCCGGTAAAAAGAAAGTGTATGTAGTAGCTAATATGCAGGACGACTGGATTACGTCTACCACTACAACTACTCAATTTGAAGCTGTTACTTTGACACATTGTACGAAAGCAGGACGTATTGCCCATACCAAAGGTGTAGAAACGGCAGTTGCTGTATCGCGTGTCGGTAATTTTGATAAAATATCCGGTAATGGGAATGCGGCGACCAATGGTTTCCTGATGGCAAACGTATTGAAGGCAACCGAATACACATTATATCCCGGGATTTCTGCTGAGGATTGCTCGAAACCGGCGTATGATAGTTCGGCGGAAATGAAGAAAAACAATCATTTGGAGGTGTTCATATCCCGTGCTGCTGCTAAGTTGCAGGCTACTTATGCAAATGCGGATGCTTTGATATTGAAAGATAGTGAAAGTAATACATTAGGCAAATTACTTACTCCGACTTTTACGGTTCGTAATCTTCCGGTTCAGAGCTATATATTTCTGCATAATCATGTTGATGGTTTCCTTACACCGTTTTATACAATGACTAATACTAGCTCTACATTTGCAGATTTCGCTAAATATTATGACGAGGTGAATGAGCCTAATTTGGATTTGAAAGCAAGTGCTGACGGGGAAGCTATAGAGTCTATATATTTGCCGGAGAACTCCAATCAGACACCGGTAAGGGGAAATACTACTTATGTGTTGGTGAAAGGTGTATTTGCTCCGGTGGCTAATGTGATGATTAATGCTGTTGAAGTGAAAAATGATGGTAGCAATCTTAGTATCGAAAATAAATTAGACGGAACTGATTATACTACAGGAGGAAAAGATGTACCGCCATATTTTATTGTCCCGGAATGGGAAAATCAGATTTATACGGCTCCTGCAGACTTTAGTGGAAACTTGGCAAACTATGGCTTGGGCATGATTTTAAAGACTTATTTGAATAAAGCCGGAAAACAGAAATGGTTAAATGCAGTAGACGAGGGAAGTGCTGTAGACGAAGGTGATATAGAAAATTCTGTAAGTGTATATTATGGAAGCTCATTCTCTACTTCTGAAGGTATTTATTCAGTTGTTACCATCAAGAAATATTCGCATCCCAAGAATGCACTACCGGGCTATAAGGAAAGTATTGAAGGAACAATACGTATTTTCCAGTACACCGGAGGTACCTGTTACTATCGTGTGAATGTTGAAGATAATATGGATGGAAAGACGGAAGCCAACAATCTGTTCTATTCGGTAATGCGCAACCGTTTTTACAATGTAAATATCTCAAAAATTACTTCAATCGGTTATCCTGATGATGAAGATGTTACCGTGGACCCGACAGATCCCATCAACCAGAAAACGTACATGCAGGCACATATCACAGTGGAACCATGGACGAAAGTTGAACAGGATGCAGAACTGGGAATGTAATTGCTATTAGTTTGCCGGTTCATTAAAAATAGATTTTAACGGATTCTTTTGCCGGGGCATTTTCCCCGGTAAAAGAATCTAAAATCCCTCTCAATAACAATTTAACATGTATAGTACATTTTACCGGAAAAGAAGGATGGTGGCATATATATCAATGCTATTATGGCTTATTACAGGATGCGTTAATGAAGATTTTTCCGATTGTCCGCAGGGAAGTTTCCAGGTGGCTTTCGAATATGTTCATCACACGGACAATACTTGTCCCGATCGCTTCAACATTGACGTACAGCAAATAGACTTGTATGTATTTGATGCAGCCGGATGTTTTCTGAAATGTATAACTCGTAAAGGAACGCCTTTCCCGAAAGATTTTCGGGTTGACCCGGAACTTTCTGCCGGTAGCTATACGTTGGTGGCATGGGGAAACTTGACTGATGAAGTGACTTTACAACCGGTCTTTATTGCCGGACAAACTACGCTTGAGCAAGCGTTATTATCACTCAACGCAACAGAAGAACGTAGCGTGAACTATAGACTGACTCCTGTTTTTCATGCTATGAAACAAGTAGAAGTAAACGATGTGAAGGAACACACTGAAGTTCTTTCACTTATAAAGAATGAGAATCATTTGCATCTGAATGTGAAGTGGTTTGAAAAAAGCGGAATACCATGTATTCACCGCTGTGCGGATGGTGTGCGTGTCCGTGTGGTTGACCCTAAAGGGGCGACTTATAAATTTGATAATTCTGTAGTTGCTTCGGGCAATGAATTGACATATTATCCATATCAGGGCACAAATAATGATGCATGGAATCAATTTGCAGGTGTTTTTTCTTTGATGCGTTTGGTGGAAGGGGAAAAATTGACGCTACTGATAGAACGTTTAATGCAGGACGGCACAATCAAAGAACTCTACCGTTCTGGTTTAGTCGAACTCATCCGGATGCATCCATATACCCGTGTACAGTCGGAACTTGACCGGCAGGATGTGTATGAAGTAGAAATATCGCTTATAGATGATCTGGACGGTGACACGGATACTTATATGCAAACGGCTGTTACCGTATCAGGGTGGACAATCATATTGCAGGATACGGAAATGTGATACTTTATAATTGAATGAGAGAATGAGACTGAAATTAGTTTATATATATAGCTTCGTTGTGACATTATTATATCTACTCACTGCTTGTACTGACGGAACAGAAGCATCTTCCGATAGTAATGGTCAGGGAGAAGGGAAGGAAATCCCTGTCAGTATCATGCCTAAGCTTGTTGCAGGGGATGAAAATGAGGTATCACAATTGCGTGTTATCATTTTCTCGACACGCACTTCCAATCCTTACGGGCCTAAAGTTTTAGTCAGCAATCAATTGATAGATATAAATGAAGATTATGTTGCCATTACCTATATAGGATACAATGATATTTATGTGATAGGAAATGAACCAGTAGATCTTTCGGGAATAAACAGCCCTGAAGAATTGAAAAGTATTCAGATGAATTCGGAAAGTAACTTGAATGCTTCAAGATTTGTGTTTTTCCGGCAGTTGCTTAATGTGAATGTGCGAAGTAAAAATGAGATATATACAGAGGGGGTGTCTGTGCCTGTATCTAAACTGGAGATAAAGTTGCAACGTGTGATTGCCAAACTAAGTGTTAAGTTCGACCTAAGTACGGAGATTTGTGAAAACGGAAATCCCACGGGCGAATATGTCAACTTTGAATCTATGGAGCTGCTTCGTATACCGAAATATAGTTATTTGGTTGCCGGTAAGTACAAGATAGAAGAAGGTTTTCTAGATAACCGTATGTTTTCATTGAGAAATAGCAGCACGGAACAAAATCATTTCACATGGTCGTCCGGTGAAATCTATTTGCCGGAATATTTACCGACAGATAAAGATTATAGAATGGTATTGCGTATTAAAGGAACCTCTAGAGGAATTACCCGGGTATATACTCTACCGATTGGTGACGCTCTGAATTCTATTGATTCACATTCTACAGAATGGAATATAACCCGCAACAGACATTACAGTTTGAATGTTAAAGCAATAACCGGTTATGGGGAAGAGTCTCTCGAGATGAAATCCAACGTTTCCGGATGGTCGGAAATCAATGTCCCAATTGAAATAACGGGAGCTAGTTTTCTTGCTGTCAACAAAAAGACGGTTGAAGTAAAATCGCTACGCTTTTACTCATACGTGCGTTTTGCCTGTAATGCTCCGGTCGAAGTGACACTCCCCACTGGGGTGACAATCGGTAATCAACTACAAATGACAATAGAATATGATGATGCAAATAAGAAGAGCGGACGTGTCGGATTCAGGCGTGGAAACTGGAATACGGGTAATAATATTACCTATGTAACTAAATTGAAATCAGGTACTGCGTCTGTTGAACTTAATCTACAACTTTATGCCTCGGAAACGAATCGTAGTGAAAAAGATCCTGTTACTTGGGCTGAAGCCATGGGGTATTGGGAAGAAGCGACTTGGATGCGTGTCGGCATTTATAATGAGGAGTTTTATAAAAGAGCCACTAAGGAAACTGGATGTAGGGCGTATTATCCTGAAGGGGTAAGTGCAAATGATGCAACAAGAGGAAAAGGATGCTGGAGATTAGCTACCATACGTGAAAATCAGGCGATTAATTCAGGTCAGTCATGGTGTATAGAAGAACATGATACAAATGCCAGAAAGGCGTATATAAGTTACGGATTCAATAACCTCATAGACAATTATAAAGAGGAAAAATATCTCTATAACTGTACTCTTGATGTCCGTCCCCCTGAAGTTTCAGACTTTATTGTTTCAAGTACGGATGTTCCTAATGTTACGAAAGAAAACGCATCTTCTGTATGTGCAAATTTAGGTGGTACTTGGCGGTTGCCCACAGGAAAAGAAATGAATTATGTTTTCTTGAATGCCGGAACCAACGGACTTCCCAATAATTTCTTCTCGGACAGCTATTGGGGAAAGAATGATGATGGCACATTTATAGTAGCCACTATGAGCGATCCGGATGGAAGTGATACGACTGATGGACTGCGGAATCAGAAACATACGGTACGTTGTGTGAAACTACGTTATCCCTCTCTTTGATAAAAAAGTACAGATATGATAGTAAAAAAGAAATATATTCAATTACTCCTGTTTGTATTGCTTTTCTCTTTTGGAGCTTGCAATAGTGATGAAATGTCGGAGAACAACGATCCGAGAGATGTACAGGAACAAATGGTTTTGAGGCTGAGCGTACAACAAGAATCTGTTATACATACGCGGGGGATAGTTGTTCCTGCCGATGAAGCGAAGGTGGAAAGTATGGACTTCCTAATATTCGACCATAAGGGAGATCTTGTTTATCATCAGCACCCTGATTTGGAATGGACTGGGAATGAATATAAGACGACGGTGAACATATCTTCAGCCACAGGAGAACATACATTGTATCTGATAGCCAATTATCCGATGGAGGAAGGGACAATACATACTTTGCAGGAGTTGGAAAATAAGATATGCACAAGTACGGAAGCACTTGTAAAACCGCCTTTTGTAATGGCTACCAGACGCATAACTCTTTCATCACTCAATATGATGAATATTCGTAATGCCATGGAAAGTGACGGCAGTAATGGTTTCAGTTTAAAACGGAATGTGGCGAAATTCAGTGTGGAAGTAACAGCCGGCAATTTTAAATTGATTTCAATAGATTGGTTGGGTTGTCCTGTATCAGCTTCAGTATTGGCAGACGTGGATTATATCAGTCCTTCTACTTTGTCTGTCAGTAATCTTGCTCCTTTGTCAACTCCTATTTATCTGTATCAGATTCGGAATATGGGTTTGGATGCTCATAAGGGATTTCATATTGTTGTACGTGGAAAATATAAAGCAACGGATGGGACAGAAAGGGAGGGATACTATAAACTCCGTCTGTGTACAAAAGACAAAGTTCCGTTGACTTCAATTACAGGCAATGATTACTATAAACTGACTATCGGGAGTGTTAAGGGATTTGGTGCTAATTCATTCGAGAATGCGGAGAAAAATGGATTTACTAATGATATGGAAGCATACATATTATTAGAGTATAACGGTACGTATGATTATAAGGAGAATTATTTATGGAATGGTTATCAGATGGGATTTGAAAATTCCCATTGGATTATATACAGTAATGAAACCTTGAATTCTTTTGTGTTAGGCCATTTCTACCGGTGCATCCGGGATGAATCATTGGAGAGTTACACTACGTTTGACCCGGATTACCCCAATCTTCAACGTAGATTGATAACAGTGAAAGCAAACGGGACAGAAATAACAGGGGAGACAGTTTGTAATGATACTCCTGATAATCCTGTTGAGATGGACTTATGTTTCACGGAACCGAGTGAAAAAGCAGGTACGGAATACTCTTTTACGAGTATTATCCAATATGGAGTCCTACAAAAAACGGTGACTGTTGAACGCTATCCCTCTATTGGCCAGTCATATACAGTGCTTCCCATGCCATATACGCATTATGGGGAAGTCGTTGGTTTATCTGATTGGATTGGGATAGCTGAACAGCGACATGAAGGAGCCATTCTTCACCCCCTGTTAGACTCTGTTAATGATTATATTTTTGTCCATATAAAGGAAAATAATACAGGTAATGCGCGTGAAGGAAAAGTGCGTCTGTTTGGCAGAAATGGGTATTTCGAACTTCGGATACGTCAGGAAGGATAATGCAAATAGTGTTAAGAATGAAAGGAGATATGAGGATGAATATATTAAACGATATTTTGGAAAAAGAAGGTGATAATCGAGGCTTTGTTTATTTGTATTATCTAGAGGATTCATGGAAAGCATTCGGATATTCTGCTTTTTGTCTGTCTTTACTTTATCCGGGGATGAAAATCGTGAAATGTGATAATCCGGATATTATATGCTTTTGTATGTGTATATCGGATGACTGTCTGATAGAAATATTCGAGATGAGCCGGATATATGTCGGGAATGAATGTATAGAAATGAAAGTGCCGGAAAGGATTTGTGGTGGAGAAAACGAGTATGTCAAATGGTGTAATGAATTGTGCTTGAACTTGTAGAATTATGAATAAACGAAGATTAAGATTATTACACCTTTTAAGATTGGTAATACATCAGAAATATATAAGACTTCTTTATATTACTTTAGGCGTGTTTCTACTTTTATGTACTTGTTCTGCCAATTCTGGTAAATCAAATATTATGGCAAAGCAACAAAAAGACAGCATACTGATAGAGCGCTTTTGGGATACGTATGATTTTACAGATACTATCCGGTTAAGCAGCTCTGCCACTACCGAAAAGATGCTGGTGGATTATCTTTCTCAATTGTCGGAATTGACAGAGGAAAGGGCTTTTGAAAATATCAGGAAATTGGTGTTGAAGACTAAAGTTAATAAGGTCGTAAACCGTTGGTTTCTACAACGGTTGGAGCATCATCTATATGAACCTGATTCGTCACTACGGAATGATAGTTATTATATTTCAGTATTGGAGGAAGCATTAACATCTGGACACTTAGATGGAATGATGCGTATACGTCCTTTGTATCAATTGAAAATGCTTAAAAAGAACCGGATAGGGATAAAAGCTGCTGATTTTACTTTCATTCTTTCTACGGGAGAACTTCAGAATTTATGGGATATTTCCGCTAAATATACATTATTACTGTTTTATGATCCGGACTGTATTTATTGTCGGCAATCAATGATGGAACTGTCTGAATCATCGATAATAAATTCCTTCTTGCAACATAGTGGATTATCCCTATCGCAACTTGCTCTTGTTACGATTTGTATGGAAGGTGAAATAGATATGTGGAAAGAATATCAGCAGTCTCTTCCTTCTGTGTGGATAAACGGTTATGATGTCAGGAAGGTGTTGACTGAAAAAGAACTATATTTCTTACGTTCTCTTCCCTCGATATATTTGTTGGGAGAGGACAAGCAAGTATTATTGAAAGAACCCTCTTCTATAAGTGAAGTTACCAGTTATTTATTAAATAAGTATGATGATATATAATAGTGGCATAAGAAAAATGGAATCATGACTTTTCCGCTGCCTGTGAAGGTAGCCTATTGTTTGTTTTGTTTGTGTGTGCATCTTTTTCCCGGTGGGGAAGAAGGTGCACTTTTTTATTATGATATTTATTAGTTTGAATATGTTTGTTTATTTATTATTCTCCCCCAGGTATTGATTTTGTCGCTTTTTTCTGCTTTTCGTCGTTTTCTTGTCGTTTATTTAGTTCCTCTATGTCAGTTGTATATGTCTGAAATGCTTTTTAGTACTTTTCTGATGAGGTTATTAGGTGTCGTTTCATCTCCGTGGAAGATGCTGCATCTTTGCATCGTTAACGTTAGCGAAGTGATAATTAAAACAG
>CAUHML010000142.1 GCA_959606905.1 uncultured Bacteroides sp.
AAGCAGTAATATTAGCCGCAGGAATAGCGTCACGCTTACGCCCGCTGACCGATACAACGCCCAAATGCCTCCTCAAGATAGGAGAACGATGCCTACTGGAAAGGGCTTTTGATGCTCTGATACAAAACGGATTCGACGAATTCATTATCGTCACAGGGTATCGCCAGCAACAAATCGTTGATTTTCTGCAGGCACGTTATCCAGTCCAAAATATTACTTTCATCTATAATGACAGATATGAATCAACCAACAATATCTATTCATTATGGCTTACCCGACCGTATACAGACGGGGAAGAAATATTGTTATTAGACAGCGACATTGTTTTTGATCCTCAAATTGTAGAAAAACTGCTTCATTCGGATAAAAACGACATATTGGCACTGAATCGCCATGAGCTTGGAGCGGAAGAAATAAAAGTTATCGTAGACGATGCACAAAAGGTTGTTGAAATCAGCAAAGTCTGTTCTATATCCGATGCTATCGGAGAGTCTATCGGTATCGAAAAGATGTCAGCTGAATACACCAAAGCTCTATTCCGGGAACTGGACATTATGATTACCACTGAAGGACTGGACAATATATTCTACGAACGGGCTTTTGAACGACTGATTCCGCAAGGATATAGCTTTTACGTCATGGATACCACCGAGTTCTTCTCGGCCGAACTGGACACCGTAGAGGACTTTCAACAGGCACAGAAACTGATTCCAGCCAGTCTTTATTAATCAAATTCAGATAGAAATGGCAAATTACGATATCCGCCCTCTACAGCTTCGCATATTAAAGAATTTATTAGCTGTTGACAAAGTTTGCAAAGAACATAATCTGCGATATTACATCATGGCAGGCACCATGCTGGGAGCCGTCCGCCACAAAGGATTTATCCCTTGGGATGATGATCTGGATATCGGCATGCCAAGAGCCGATTATGATTTATTAATGGCTAATGCCAAAGAATGGTTACCGAAACCATACGAAGCTGTATGTGCTGAAAACGACAAGGAATATCCTCTTCCATTTGCAAAAGTACAGGATGCCGACACCACTCTAATTGAACGTATGCATCTCAAATATTTGGGAGGCGTATATATTGATATATTCCCACTGGACGGAGTTCCGGAGAGCCGCATGGCGCAAAGAATGCATTTTGCAAAGTACGAATTCTACAAACGTGTACTTTATCTGATTCATCGCGATCCATACAAGCATGGAAAAGGCCCCAGCTCATGGATACCGCTATTATGCAGAAAGCTTTTCACCCTTGCCGGAGCACAGGAAAGTATCAGGAAAGTAATGAAAAAGTATGATTTCGACCAATCCGCATTGGTCTGTGATTATGATGACGGAATGAAAGGAATCATGTCTAAAGATATTCTGGGTACCCCTACTCCAATCTTATTTGAAAATGAAGAAGTGTGGGGAGTACAGAAATACGATGTCTATCTGTCACAGAAATACGGAGATTACATGACCATACCTAAACAAAGTGGGCAAAGACAACACAATTTCCATTATTTAGACCTGAATAAACCTTATCGGGAGTTTGAAGTCTAACTATAATCACATAAAGGTAAGAAGTAGAAATGAGAATAGGTTTTGACGGAAAACGTGCAGTACAGAATTTCACCGGTTTGGGTAATTATAGCCGCTATATAGTGGATATTCTATGCCAATTCTATCCGGAGAATAAATATGTATTGTATGCCCCCAAGAAACGGGAAAATAAAAGGCTGAACAAATTAACGAAGCAATATCGGCAACTACAGCTTTCTTATCCCACTACTTCTTTCTGGAAAAAGTTAAGTTCGTTATGGCGAGTGTTGGGAATCACCCGCCAATTGGAAAAAGAAAGAATTGATATTTTTCACGGACTTAGCAATGAATTGCCCCTGAATATCCATAAAAGTAAGGTAAAAAGTATCGTAACAATCCACGATTTGATATTTCTGCGATACCCACAATACTATCATTCGATCGACAGGAATATATATACATACAAATTCCGCAAAGCCTGCGAAAATGCGGATAGAATCATTGCTATCAGCGAATGTACCAAACGTGATATTATTGAGTATTTCGGGATTCCTGCCGATAAGATAGAGGTTGTTTATCAGGGATGTGATACTTCATTCACGCACCCTGTAACAGAAGAGAAAAAAAGAGAAGTTCGAGCTAAATATCAGCTACCGGAGCACTATATCCTCAACGTAGGAAGTATTGAAGAACGAAAGAATGCCCTTTCGGCGGTACAAGCACTGACGATGCTTCCCGAACAAATTCATCTTGTCATTGTAGGACGCCATACAGAATACACTGATAAGATTGAACGTTTTATTAAGGAGAATAAGCTGGAAGAAAGAGTGCACATCATCAGCAATGTTCCTTTTGATGATCTGCCGGCTTTTTATCAGCTAGCTGAAATTTTTGTATATCCTTCACGCTTTGAAGGCTTTGGCATCCCCATCATAGAAGCTTTATACTCCGGAATTCCGGTAGTAGCCGCAACAGGTTCTTGCCTGGAAGAAGCCGGAGGTCCCGACTCGATCTATATACATCCCGACGATATCAAAGGAATGGCCAATGCTTTCAAACAGATATACTCTGACCCTGAAAGAAAGAGAGTAATGATTGAAAAAGGGCAAATATTTGCCAAAAGATTCTCTGAAGAAAAGCAAGCGGAAGAGATCTTAAATATCTACAAGAAATTAATGAGATGAACATACTTAAACACACAATAAAGAAATTTATATATGGCACTCTCCCATATTATTTCATGAAAGGATATAAGCCCGGCTCTCCTTATCTGAAATACTATGAATATATTAAAGAACATGGATATTCAAGACACCTGTATGAATTCAAAGATGAATATGCAAATATGCCCGTTGACGTACAGAAAGACGAGGAGAAAGGTTTATACTATGTTCAAAAAGAAGAGAAACGGCTCTATTTCAGAAAGAGCACTCCGGCCAGGAAAATTCAGAAATATTACAGGGCTTTGAGCATGGAACAAGACAGGCGCTCACCGCACCATTACTTCAACAGCGTTAAAGAAGTGACAGGAAAGGTATTTGTAGATGTCGGTTGCGCCGAAGGATATTCTTCATTGGAAATCATCGATGAAGCTAAACATGTTTACTTGTTTGAGCAGGACGAACAATGGCTAGAGGCCATCAGAGCGACCTTTGAGCCATGGCAAGATAAAGTTACGATTGTCCAAAAGTATGTAAGCGACCATAACTCTTCAAGAGAACAAACCCTGGATGACTTCTTCAACAATCAAACGGATGAGCATCTGTTTCTAAAAATGGATATCGAAGGAGCTGAACGGCATGCATTGGCCGGATGCAAGAACTTATTTCAGAATTGCCAAAAGTTGGATTTTGCAATTTGCACATACCATCTACATGATGACGAAGCAGTCATTTCTGCATTTTTGGATAAGCATAACTGCACATATACCAATCAGAAAGGTTTTTTCAGGCATAAAATCCGCAGTGTAGTCATGCGCGGAAGTAAGAGTTAATCATTGATAATCAGCAGAAAGCAATTCGCAATAGTCATACTTACACAAGTATGTATCATAAATGCGCTTTTCTTTTTTCAATAAGAAACGTGAGATATGCGGTTCCCAGGAAAAGAACTTACGTACGGAACGGTATAAACGGAAGAATAGAATCAGGGATACGATATGCCTTTCTTTTTCTTTTCGTGCCGCACGACGATAAATATAATGGGTAAAGAACTGATCGCTATAACGAAGAGCCAGACTAACAGTAGATTCTACATCCCATCCCCTCAAAGAAGCATATTCTGTCATTATATAAGTCAGCACTTCACGAGAGATACATAAACGACACATATTACGGCACACAGTATCACAATCAATATCCGATAGCAACTGCATGCGATTCACGTCGACCAAGGAAAAACTATATTCATTCGCATCATTCTGATGGATCAATATATTGCCGGGAGAATAGTCCAAATGCAGGATACCTGCCTGATGCAAAGCAGCCGTGTAGCGCGCAAAAGCAGAAAGTTTATCTTCATTTCCTTCCACTTTCCCATCCATCAGGGAACGGACTGTTTCGCCACCATCATAACAACAAATGTAATAGCTATGTGAAAGAAGGCCACTCTGGAATTGTTCGATCATAGCAACTGGCTCCGGAGTGTCAAAGCCATGTTGTTGAATTTCCATAGAGTAAATATAGGAACGCTCTGCTTTTGATTGCCGGAAAAACGAATATACAACACGATTGATGATGTGAGGCTTCTTAAAGCTCTTCACCACAACATCAATGCTGCCTAAGCCAATTCGTTTTAAAACATTACGCCCATCGTACACCACATCTCCTTTTTCCTGGAAGGACCTTGGAATTTCTTCTATCTCCTTCTGCAGATGCGCGTACTTGGGATTTACAATCACTCTCATTACACTCTCCTATATAATACTAATTACAAAGATGGAGCAAAGATAAAGAAATTAAGGCATATTCCGACTATATTTTTTTCTTTTCTCACAAAGATTGGCTAACTCTCTATACATATAAGTACTGTTGCGAACAACTTTAGTCGTTTTTTCTTTTTTCTTTTCATTTATATTTAGACATAAATGCTTTTTTTTAGCTATGTTTGCACGATAAAAAGCATAAAGAAGTCAAGCATGAAACCAATCAAAAAAATTCTGATTATTCGATTTAGACAAATAGGGGACTCTATTCTAGCTGTTGCATTGTGCAGTACGCTGAAAAAAAGTTTTCCCGATGCAGAAATACACTTTGTGCTGAATAAAAATATAGCATCGCTCTATGAGGGTCACCCGGACATAGATAAGGTTATTACATTTGACAAGAATGAGAATAAACCATTCACTGCTTATATAAAAAAAGTATGGCAAGTGACGCACCAAAACAAATACGATGCCATCATCGATATGCGTTCTACGATCCGGACTCTTTTTTTCTCTCTTTTTTCATTAAAAACCCCTTTCCGGATAGGGCGTATCAAGGGATACACACGTTTTCTATTAAATTATCGGACAGACACTTACAGCAATAGTCTAACAACTGATATGGTAGAACGCAACCTATTGCTTGCAGCGCCATTAGAGAAAATCAGGCCTATTCAATATACAAAAGAATTCAGGTTATACCTCACTGACCAGGAGAAAAAAGACTTTCGATATTATATGGAAAAGGAGGGGATAGATTTCGCGCGCCCTGTATTCCTAATAGGAGTCACCACCAAGCTCCTCCATAAAAAATGGAATACGGAGTTTATGATAACCACACTTAAAAGAATATTGGAAGAATACAAGGACATACAAATGATCTTCAACTATGCACCGGGGTATGAAGAAGAAGATGCAAGAAATATCTACAAGGAATTGGGATGTCCGGAACGCATCAAGATTGATATACAAGCCTCTTCATTACGACAACTGGCAGCACTTTGCGCCAACTGCTCGTTTTATTTCGGAAACGAAGGAGGAGCCCGACACATTGCGCAAGCCCTCGAAATTCCTTCATTCGCTATTTATTCGCCAAGCGCCTCTAAATCAATGTGGTTACCTACAAATTCCGTAGTTGCCCGAGGTATTAGTCCCGACGATATTCTTCCGCCGGAACAACAAGCAACATTAACTTATGAAGAACGTTTCGCATTAATTACCCCGGAAAAGGTATACGATCAATTAACTTCGACATTAAGACAATTGAGCTAACTCGCGATATAAATCAAGATAAGCTTGTATATGCTTCTCGTAACTGAATGAAGCTGCATGTTCTTTCATTCTGGTCAAGCGTTCCTCATCTTTATAGAAATCAGGCAAATGTTCCCGGATACTTTGCACCATAGATTCTGTATCCAAATGTTCCCACATGATGGCATGTCCATTACAAACTTCCGGTAAACTAGTGCGATTAGCTGCAAATACAGCCTTTCCAAACTGCATAGCTTCCACCACAGGGAGTCCAAAACCCTCTCCTTCACTAGGAAACAGGAACGCCTCACAGCTCCGATACAACCATATCTTTTCACTTTGAGTGATTACATCTGTCAAAAACACATTAGTGACTTGCTTCTCACGAATCAGATTACGCACTTCTTCAGCATAAGCGAAATGGGCATCTCCACAAATATACAAATCATATTCCGGGAAATGGCGCATTACGTCAACCAGGAGATGGAAATTCTTTTTCCTACGGATCTGTCCAATCGTAAAAAAGAAAGGACGTCCCGTCGCAAAAGACGGCTGGGTTCCTTCCAACATATCGATCCTCTCCACCCCATTATAGATGACCCGGATCTCTTTCCCCTTCAAATCTATATGTTGGCGAATGACATCTGCGACATAATGAGAAATCGTTGTGACTACTGCTGCCTTATTGACCTTATTCTGCATCCGACGAAGATACATTTTAGCCTTCCAAGGCTTTTTCTCCGTTAAGAAATTAAAGTCATGTATAGTAAAGATAAACTTTGTACCACCGGCAATACGCAACAACTTCCGCTGCTGATTCACCGCATGCCATACATCTACTTTAGGAAGGGTAAAAGGGAAAAACTTATTGATACGACGTACCGGAACAGAGGTCACATTCGGGCCAAATTCCTGCATATATTTCTGTCTCAACAAATATACAAAATGAAGATCCTCTATCGGCATAGACGAAAAAGCGGCCGCATAGTTGGCCGCAATCTGTCCGAAACCAGCTGTTAGACTACCATAATTCGTAAGATCTATCAGTACCTTTTTCTTTCGTTGTATCTCTTTTTCCATCATTATTTGATTCTACGCTCTTTCGGTTCAAAAAACAACTAAATTGAATTCCTGCAAATATCAACCTACAATCCCTTCTATTTTTGCAATAACTTGTTCCGGCTTTATATCTCTTAAACAGGCATAATCACCACGCCAGCAAGGCTTCTGTCCATATACAGAGCAGGGACGGCATGATAAATCAAGCTGCACGGTATTAACCGGCAATTGCTTCCAGCCCATAAAACCGGCATAAGGATGAGTGGCCCCCCAAATAGAAACAACCGGAATATTGACCAAGGACGCCAAATGCATATTGGCAGAATCCATTGAAAGCAT
Organism: uncultured Bacteroides sp.; assembly: GCA_959606905.1. The sequence continues at coordinate 7,109 of CAUHML010000142.1, forward strand.
CACATCCAAATGGCTCATCAGATTCAGCTCGGTACGCATATTCAGTTTACCGATCATTGAAACAACAGAAGGATATTTAGCAATCCATGCGTCAAACACTTCCTGCTCGCTTTTACCACCTCCAAAAAGAAACACTTTCACTTGTGGGCTAGCCGCAAAATGCGCTATAACCTGTTCCTGCAAGTCTAACGGATAAATCTTACCTCTGTGTTTGGCAAAAGGAGCTATACCAATCCATTTTTGATTTTCTTTAGGTCCTGTGACTGGCTCTATCTCTGCAAAGTTGCCTTTTCCTTCGCCATAAATAGAAGAGAAATTTAATAAAACCGGCAAACCGAGCTTCTCAAACACATCGGCATAACGGCGAAAAGAACTCTTCTGATTCTCCATCACCTTATCGTGACGACGAACCAGTTTCTTTTTACCGGCCCTTCCCTTACATATGGAAGCTACCGGTTTATTGGCAAGACGGAATCGCAGACATAAATATTTGGAACGAAGCACATGATGAAAATCTGCAATGTAATCAAAATGCATCGCTTTCAACTCCGAATAGAGGCTATTCAAGCCCCAAAGCCCCTTGTGTTTGCCTGTTAAGTCAGCTCCGACAAAACCGACATTCGCAGGCAGCCCCTGAAAGAGCGGCTGCCATACAGCACGACTTAACACTGTTATTTCGTGCTGCGGGTATTGCACAGCCAGCGAATGTATTACCGGTATTGTCATGGCTACATCGCCAAGAGCTGAAAAACGAATAATGAGAATACGCGCCATTCGTTATTTTTTAGCATAAAGCACCGGATTCAATGCCGGGTCATTATACATCTTCATCTGTTTATATACTTTCATATATTTTCTCCCGGCTTCGATATCAGCTAATAACTGCTCAATAGCCGTAGAGAGGTCTTTACGTTGTTCCAGCAGGATATTCAGCTTAGTCTGACATTGAAGACGGTGTTCCTCTGTAGTATCCGTACGTTCCACTTCCTGCTGCATGTGGTAAATTTTCAATGCAAGAATTGACAAGCGGTCAATAGCCCACGCAGGACTTTCCGTATTGATCGTTGCATCAGAGAGAGGTTTTACTTCTTTGTATTTGTCTAAAAAGTAACTATCGATTAATTCCACCAAGTCTGTACGATCCTGATTTGATTTATCAATTCTTCTTTTCAAAGCCAATGCTTCTACCGGATCAATCTGCGGGTCACGGATAATATCCTCAAAATGCC